>CANHKJ010000267.1 GCA_947460915.1 Verrucomicrobiia bacterium | reverse complement strand
GATCCGAAAATTTGCTACGGTTGGATGGATGCCGAAGGTGGTTTCGCCGGTGCCACGCCGGAATTGCTCTTTTCTCTCAGGGATCGCACCTTGCACACTATGGCGCTCGCTGGCACCGCTCGTAGTGAAGAGCGTGAAATTCTCGCCGTTGATGAAAAGGAAATTCGCGAGCACGAGTACGTTGCCCAAAGTCTGATTGCTAAGCTGGCCGATATGGGGACCTTGACGCGCCAAGAACGCAGCATCCTTGATCTTGGTCCGATTGTGCATTTCCAAACCTTGATCGAAGTCGCACTGGAAGAGGCGACGTCAGTAGAATCCTTATTGCGAAAACTGCATCCCACGCCTGCACTCGGGCCATTGCCGCGCACCAAAGAAACGATGGAAATGCTGCTGCAGTGGCGCTCCCATTTGGGATGCCCTGCCGAATTTGGCGCACCATTCGGACTCTGGCACGATGGCGTGTTTCGTGCCGTTGTGGCGATTCGCGGCATTTGGTGGCATGATCAATCCGTGCTCCTCCCTGCAGGATGCGGCGTCATCGAGGCCAGCCGCGTGGTCAACGAGTGGCGCGAACTAAGGCTCAAACGCGAAGCCGTAAAGTCAGCCATCGGCCTCTAACAAAAAAATCTGCACCCCACCCTTTCCCATGAGCGAATCTAGTTCTCCCCTGCAAATACGAGCCGAAAAATTTTTCGCACCCGCCCGTGAAGGTGTGCTCTCGCCCGCAGAACGCATCACCCTGTTCAAGCAATTTCTCAAAAAGGAAGAAGAGCTCATCCGTGAGCGACATCGCGAAGGTGCTGGTGGCTTGGATGTTGCTGGTGCGCGCGCCCATCTCGTCGATGTCTTATTGTGGCATGCGTATCAATCGGCGATGAATGAACGCGGCATCAAGTCTCCGGCATTTGCTCTCGTCGCGATTGGTGGATTCGGCCGTGGTTTACTCAATCCGTGTTCAGACATCGATCTGCTGTTCTTGCTTTCTCGATCTTCTGCAAGCATCCCACCGCAGGTAAAAGAAACCGTCGAGGCGATGTTGTATTTGCTATGGGACATCGGCTTTAAAGTTGGTCACTCCGTGCGTTCCATCGCCGAGTGCATTGAGGAAGCACAGAAAGATCAGCAAAACAAAACAGCCTTGTTAGACACGAGATTGATCGCAGGCGACAAGGCACTCTATGAGAAATCTCTCGTCACCTTCGAGAAAGAATGTGTACGCAAAAAAACTGCGGATTTTTTGGAATTACGACGTCAAGATCAACGCAGTCGTCACGAAAAATTCTGGAACACACCTTTTTTGCAAGAGCCAAACGTCAAGGAATCCTGTGGTGGCTTGCGCGACTATCACAACATCATGTGGGTCTCTCGCATCAAACGAGGCATCACCCATCTGAAAGATTTGGTCAGAGAGAAAAGCCTCAGCCCCACAGCTTATTCCGAGATCAATGCGGCGTATGATTTCCTTCATCGCGTGCGCAATGAACTTCACTACGAGACAGGAAAAGCCACAGAGATCTTGACCCTGCGCTTTCAAGGAATCGTCGCCACATCCTTCGATTATCCACAAAAAAGCATCCTCCGCCGCACCGAGGCCTTCATGCGCGATTACTACACGCACACCCGGCATCTGTGGCAGCATACCACATCGCTGATGGAAATCTATCAGATTGAGGAACAACAAGCTGCCGCCTCTGGCTTGCGATCTTTCCTAACTTTCCGCAAGAAAAAAACCGAGGAGTTCGATGGCTTCACCGCGCGCGATGGTCGCATTTACGCCAATGCTCCCGATTGCTTTATCAGCGATCCAAATCGCCTAATGCGCTTGTTTCAACATTGCCAATTGCGCAACCTGAAACTCTCGCCGCCGATCCGTAAGCAAATCAAAGAGCACCTTGAGCTCGTCGATAAAAACTTCCGCTACGCCAAGGCGAACCGCGATACGTTTCAGGCGATTCTCGAACGCAAGGGCGATGTGGCACGAGTGTTGCGCTTGATGCACCGCGTTGGCTTTCTCGGCAAATATTTGCCCGAGTTCGATGCCATGGACTGCTTGGTGCAGCATGAATTTTTTCATCGCTACACCGCCGATGAGCACACCTTGCGCTGTGTCGATCAGCTCGATGCCTTGTTGATCGATGAACAACCGCAACGCGCATTCTATCGCCGCTTGCTGTTAGAAATTTCCGATCCGTATGCACTGTATCTCGCTGTGATCATGCATGATACGGGTCGTGCAGAAGATGTGCGCGAACACATTGATGGCTCCACCATGCTTTCGAATAAAGTGTGCAAGCGTCTGCAAATCACCGGTGCTCGGCGCGCCTTATTGATGTTCCTCGTCGACAATCACCTGACCTTTTGGCGCACGGCCACGACCAAAAACATCGATGATCCTGATGTTGTCGCGGAGTTTGCTGCCGTCATGAAGACCAAGGAAAATCTTGATGCGTTGCTGCTTTTTACCTTCGCCGATTCGAATGGAACATCACCTGATGCGTGGACGGGATGGAAAGAATCCTTGATGCGCCAGCTTCACGGCCTAACAAGTCGCTTCCT
This sequence comes from Verrucomicrobiia bacterium, assembly GCA_947460915.1. Lineage (GTDB taxonomy): Bacteria > Verrucomicrobiota > Verrucomicrobiia > Verrucomicrobiales > Akkermansiaceae > UBA956. The sequence continues at coordinate 1,747 of CANHKJ010000267.1, read as the reverse complement.
CGATCAAGGCCGCGAAGGCTACACGGCCACCATGGAGGAGCAGAAAAACGAACTGCAAGAAGCCGTGATTGGCTTGATGCGCGATGACTACCATTCTTGGGTGCGTGATCATTTTGAGCGCATGCCACCACCAGCATTCAGCTTTCGTCAACCAGCACACATCGTCACCCAAGTGCGTACTGTACGCCACTTTGCGCAGCGCGAGGAGGCTAAGGCACCCTCGTTCTGCATCAAGTGGATCGATCATAGTGGCAAAGGCTACACCGAGATCATTTTGGCCACGCGCAATCGCCCGAATTTGTTAGAAAAATTCTGCTGCGCCCTGGCATCCGAGCAAATCAACATTTTGTCGGCCGATTTCTACACGCGCACCGATGGCATCGTGGTCGATATCTTCCGCGTCTGCAATACGAACTTCGAGCCGATCTCGGACCCAAACATCCGCAAACGTTTCACTGATACCTTTGAGAAAATTTTCGAGACACCGGACTACAACGCAGAGCAGTATCTAAAGCGCAAAAAAAACTTCCTTGCGCCACGCACTGACAGCGGCATTTCCTTTCCCGTGCGCAGTTATATTAGCAATGACTTGCATCCTTCATGTACGACGGTAGAAGTCCAAGCACTCGACCGCATCGGCTTGCTGCACGATCTTTTCCATGCGATCAACGCACGCAATCTCGACACGGTGCATGCACGCATTTGCACCGAAAAAGGTGCTGCGGTGGACACTCTCTACATCACTCATCCTGGTGGCGCGAAGATCACCGATCCCTCCATTTTGGACGGATTGAAACAAGATTTCGATGCGTTGTTGAGTCGCGAAGATACCTAACGAAAACGAACATGTCTGAACCACAATCTCATCCCCGCGATCCCTTGCATGGCGTCACTCTCGAAGCCATTTTGGAAGACTTGGTCAAGCGACATGGCTGGGAGGTGATGGGTCGGCACATTCCGATTCGTTGCTTTCAACTCGATCCCAGCATCAAGTCGAGTCTCGCCTTTTTGCGCAAAACTCCTTGGGCGCGAACCAAGGTCGAGGCTTGGTATAAAAATGACCATCGCCCACGACCATGAGCGTTCGTCTTTTTTCTAACACCTACCCGCACACGCGACACGGATTTCGCGATGTGCTACGCTGGAAAATCGGCCTCGGTCCGCGTGAAACATCGCGATTCCCCGAGGCGATCATGCCGGCTGCGCGTCGAGAGGTGAATCGAGCCGAATGGCGAATCATGCCTACACAAGGTTGGCGTGTTGCGTGGCTAGGGCACTCGTCCTTTTTTCTAGCGGGCCATGGATTGCGTCTGCTGATCGATCCAGTTTTTTCGAATTACTGCGCGCCATTTCCGCTGTATCTACCTGCATTTCGCCGCTTCCAACAAGCCGCCTGCCAAGTTGCAGACCTGCCAAGCATCGATGCCATTTTGCTAACGCACAATCACTACGACCACTGTGATCTGGCAACGCTCAAGCAATTCCCGCGCGAGACACGCATCATTTGTGCTGAAGGGATGCAAGGCTGGCTCACTCGCAAAGGCTTTACCAACGTAACCGAAGTGGCATGGCATGCTTCCGTTTTGTTAGAACATGACACGCGCATTACTGCGACGGCGGCACAACATTTCTCGTCGCGGAGTTTCGGAGATCGGAATCGTAAACACTGGTGCGGTTGGATGATCGAGGGCGCGGGAAAACGACTTTGGCATGCGGGTGACAGCGGATATTGTGCCGATTTTTCCTT
>CANHKJ010000266.1 GCA_947460915.1 Verrucomicrobiia bacterium | reverse complement strand
TCTCCCTGATTCTCCATGGTCAACCTGGCGACACCATCCCTGCGCGCACCATCGTGCTCGATCTTTACTATGGTGAGACCGGATTTCAGCTCATCATTCACGCTCATCTGGCTCATGGCATCGAGACCGAACGCTTGCGCTCCGCGGTGCTCAGCGCCTTGATTTATGAGCGCTCGCTGCGAACCATGAAACCTGGACCGCTTGATGAAAATCTCATCGTCCGCCCGTGGATCGTAGAGGGCATACATGAAGTCATCAACTGGAAAAACGGCGATGGCGATCGCAAGCTCTACCAATCGATCTTCGAAGCCGGCGGACTCTACAACTTGGAAGAAATGCTCGATGTTTCGCAGAAAAAATTCGACGATTACGATGGTGCAATGCGCGCGGCATTTCGCGTATCGGCAGGAGGCTTAATGATGGCGCTGCTCGAACAACCATCCGGACCTGAAGGCTTCCAGGCATTCCTCGGCGAGGCCGCACAGTTCGGTGGCGACATGCCTGTTTTGCTGCGCAAGCACTTTCCGGGCTTAAGTCTCTCGCAGAAAAGTCTCGAAAAATGGTGGGCGCTGCAAATGGCCAACCAATCCCGTAATTCCCTGCACGAAGTCATGACCATTACCGACACAGAAAATGCGCTCTCACAAGCTCTCAAGCTCCGATTTCGCAACGAAGAAGGCATCGCCCAAGACAAAGATTTGACTGCTTGGCGTGAACTCGCGGCCCTCGAACCAGGAGCGCGAGCATCGGGTGTACGCCATGCGGAGGAAGCGCTCGTTCGCCTCAGCTATCGCTGCTTTCCCTCCTATCGGCCCCTACTCAACGAATACCAAAAAATTCTCATCGCCTTGATTCAACCGCAGAAAAACTTCGACATCGCCGCAAAGATCAGCGAACTCGAAGAAGCGCGATTGCTCATGGCACAGCGTGGCAAACGCGCTGTCGACTACATGGACTGGTTTGAGATCACCCGTGCCCGCGAAACAACGGGAGTTTTCGATGACTACATGAAACTCAAACGCCGCCTCGATCAGGGCATCAAGCAAAATGAAGACCACGTTTCGCGCTACTTGGAACGCATCGACAAAATCTATCAGCGTTGATTCGATGGCAGAGCTCATTTCAATTTCGTGATGAACATCGGCAAAATCTAACGGAATTGCAAACAAGCCGTCTGAGCACACGCAGTAAATTCATCTCTAGATTCCAAGATTTTATAGGATTTCCAAGATTCAAAAAATCGCACTGCTCATCCGCCTTCGCAAACGCTACGCCCGTGCCAGCTGCTCACTTAAAACTTAAATCTCTTCAAACTTGCCAGCGAGCGATAGCACTTTACAATACGAACATGTTCCTCATTTCCCTACCCGCCTTGCGCCGTAACACTGGCATTCTGCGCGATGTCAAAAACGCTGCGGGTTGCCATCTGGTTCTCGCTCTGAAAGGATACTCCTGCTGGAAAACCTTTGCCGCCATCCGTGATGATCTCGATGGTTGCTGCGCTTCTGGTCTATGGGAGGCATTGCTCGCGCGCGATTATTTTCAAAAACACATCATCACCTATTCCCCTGCTTACACGGCTCACGAAATTGATCAATTGTTAGAATTCACACATCACCTCGATTTTAACTCGCTCAATCAGTGGTATCAATTTCGCGAAAAAATTCTCGCCCATCCGCGTTACCACAGCGGAGAACTCAAGTGCGGCCTGCGCATCAATCCTGAGTGCTCCACCGGCGAGACTGCAATCTATGACCCCTGCGTCGCGGGATCACGTCTCGGCATCACAGCCGAGCAACTCATCGGAGCTGATCTCTCAGGCCTCTCCGGGCTGCACTTCCACACCCTCTGCGAGCAAAATTCCGATGACCTCGAAACCACCCTTCACGCCGTCGATGAAAAGTTTGGCTACCTCTTGCGCTCGCCCCAGTTCACCTACCTCAACATGGGCGGTGGCCACTGGATCACCAAGCCTTTCTACGATCGCGAACGCTTAATTCGACTTGTCCGCAGCACGAGCGAAAAATATGGCGTCAATGTTTGGCTGGAGCCCGGTGAAGCCGTCGCCATTCACACTGGAGTGCTACGCGCCACCGTGATGGATGTTTTCAGCTCTGCTGGCCACAACTTGGCGATTCTCGATATTTCAGCCACAGCACACATGCCCGATGTAATGGAAATGCCCTACCGCCCCGATGTTTTCCTAGTCGATGCCGCAGAAACTCCGTCGCAAGAGCAACAACCCGCCGTCTGCTTGGCAAACGAAAGCTATCACCTTGCTGGCGAAGGCGGCAGCACTGCGCACACCTACCGCCTCGGCGGCCCGACCTGTCTCGCTGGAGATGTCACGGGCGACTACGCATTTCCCCGTCCCTTGCGCATCGGCGATGTGCTCGTCTTCGATGACATGGCCCACTACACCATGGTGAAAACCACCATGTTCAATGGAGTGCCCCACCCCGCCATTCGTGTTTTGCATGAAGACGGCAGCATCGAAACCCTCCGCGAGTTTCAATACGAAGACTTCCGCGATCGGCTTTGCTAAGTGCAATCTCAATCCTTGCGCTCACGACGAGTTAACGCCACGAAAGCCATCACTTCCCGCCCAACTCGATCGCTCCTAGGTCTGGTTTTTTACCAGAAAAGGGCAGCCCGACATCCGCGCCGATGTCGATCAATGGCGAGCTTTTTTTCGGACGCATAAAGTCGATATCTGGCAAGTCTCCGTTTGACTTGCGTGGACGCATCAGCTCCTTGACATCGACACTTTCAAAGTCCTTTTCGGTGATCGGATTCTTGAGATCGAAGCTGTTGTGACTTACATCGCAGGCCTCGCGATTGATGTTATCAAGCTCACGCCGTCCGCTCACGCCAACGTTGTTTTTCAGTACATGGTTATAGCCAGGGACATCTTTTATGTGATCACGAGCGCGACCGAGCATGTTGTAGTTGCAGCGATTGCGATACGCGGAGTTGTTCCAAAACGTGATGCCGCCCATTTGGTGATTGGCATAAAATCCGCTCGCTTTGTTGGCAGCAGCAATGCTCTTAACCACCACGTGGCGTGGGATTTTTTTCGGCAATCGATCTACGGGCGTCGAGGCATAGCCTCCCACCTTAAAACCGTTGCCATCTCCGAGGCTCTTGAATTCTTGGCTCAGTCCATTGTAAAACGCCCAGCAATTTTCGATGCGTTGTGCTTCACTAGTGGAAATTGAGTCAAAGCCATCATCGCTATTGAACCAAGCGCGACATCCACGAAAAACATTGTTCACACAACCCGCTGGCACATGGAAACCAAAACCATCGACATTGCCGCCGCGGCCACCATCCGAGGTAAAGTCGTGGTTGTTGTAAGCATCGCAATTGAGCACCAAATTGTTCGATCCACGACCTAACCAAAAACCAATTGCTTGGCCATCGCGCATCGTCAATTGATCAAACACATTGTTGCTACCCGAGTTCTCGACGCAAATCGATTGTGTATGACCAACAATGGTGACTTGTACGCCGATGATGGTGAGTTTCTCGAAGCGTAGCCACGAACCCCGCGCCGAAAATGCATGCACGCGATATCCGCGCGGCTTCACTTGCGAAAAATCAAACACTGGCTTTTCATCCTGATAGGCCGCGTAGCGGATCGTCTTGTCTGGCATGCCACTGCGATCAAACCAGCAAACAATCGCGCGGTTGTATTCCTTACGCGTGATGTGTTCATCCTTCATTACATAAGTCCCTCCGCGCACAAAAACGGTATCTCCTGGCTTCAGCTGCTTTTGCGCACGCATCAATGTGGCAAAAGGTTTTGCCAGCGTTCCTTGCTGCGCATCGTCACCATCGGGGGCAATAAAATACTCCGCCGCGGCAAGCGGCAAGGCGAGAAGAACCATCAGAAAAATGCGCATCATTAGTGATCTGTATACCGATGCCACAAATGAAAAATTTCCATCATTCCCTACCCTGATCGGGTTACCTTTCATCACTCTTCCATTTCCTCTTCCTGTTCAGCCCGTCGCTGGGCCCATTCCTGAAACTCAGCCGATTGGGAAAATGCCGCAAAACTTTCATCCAGTTCCGCCAATTCATCCAAATTCAATATCATGCTCGCCGCCTCTTCAAACCGCTCATAGCAACTGACCGCCATGGCATAATCTTTTTCGACGACGGCATGAGTCTATTCACGAATCAAGGCGCGAATGTTTTCCGCTGGAAATGATTGAGATTTCTTACGCAGGCGCTACTCTTCCTCCCAGCAATGAATCACTGGCTCATCAAAAGCGAACCGGATGTCTTTTCCATCACCGATCTCCAAAAGGTCGCGCAGGAACCATGGAGCGGC
>CANHKJ010000265.1 GCA_947460915.1 Verrucomicrobiia bacterium | reverse complement strand
CTAGTCGAAACATTTTCCGCAAAAACTGGCTACGTCTTGGTCGAGACCTTGCGAGAGGAAAAAGGTCGCACTTTTGAAGGACTGGAAGCGCAGCATCCACTGATCAACCGCACATCGCGGGTGATTCTCGCGAATTTTGTGACAACCGAGACCGGAACCGGTGCGGTTCACATCGCCCCTGGTCATGGTGCTGACGACTATGTGGCAGGTATGCAAAACAAACTCGGTTTGCTCTCGCCTGTGGATGACAATGGCAATTTTACCGAAGAAGCAGAAATGCCCGAATTGTTAGGCAAGCATGTATTTGCCAGCAACGAGCCGATCATTGAAATGCTCGCGGCCAAAGGACTTCTATTAGGTCGTGAAGATTATAAGCACAGCTATCCGCATTGCTGGCGCTCGAAAACTCCGATCATTTTCCGTGCGGTGGAGCAATTTTTCATCTCGCTCGATGGCATCCGTGGTCGCGCGCTGGAGGAAATCGATCAAGTCAATTGGCTTCCCGCATGGGGTCGCAATCGCATCTATGGCACTGTCGAAGCACGTCCCGATTGGTGCATTTCTCGCCAACGTACTTGGGGTGTCCCCCTTCCCGTTTTCTATCAAGAAGATGGCACTGTGATTCTTACCGCTGAGCTGGCACGCAAAGTCGCCGACCTCGTCGAAACCGAAGGCACCAACGTTTGGTTCGAGAAATCCGATGAGGAACTCGCCCAGTTGTTAGGCTTGCCGGCTGGCGTCAAGAAATGCCGCGACACTCTCGACGTTTGGATCGATAGCGGTTGCTCACACGCCGCTGTAGTAGATCGCAACCCACAACTACATGGACCAGCCGATCTTTACTTGGAAGCCACAGACCAGCACCGTGGATGGTTCCAGAGCTCGCTTATGCTGAGTGTTGCGTATCGCAACGCTGCGCCCTACAAATCAGTGCTCACCCACGGCTTTGTGGTCGACAAGGACAAAAAGAAAATCTCCAAGTCTGATGCAGCAAAAGCTGGTAAGCCGACTGATGCCGCGTTCTTCTACAACAAATACGGTGCCGACATCCTGCGGCTTTGGGTCTCTTCTGTCGATTGGCAGAGCGAAGTTCCTTTCAGCGAAGACCTCTTCAAACAAGTTGCCGAGCCATACCGCCGTCTGCGCAACACACTTCGCATTCTGTTAGGCAATCTCGAAGGATTTGATCCTACAAAGGATGCGGTGACACCTGAGGAAATGCCCTTGCTAGATCGCTGGATTCTGGAGCGACTGAACGATGTAGTCGCGGAGTGTCGCAAGGCCTATGAAAACTTTGAGTTCCGCAAGGTGTTCAACTCATTGAATCAATTCTGCACTGCTGATCTGAGCGCTGTGTATGTCGACGTGACAAAGGACAGGATGTATTGCGATGCAGCAGGCTCCCTGCGTCGTCGCGCCTCGCAAACAGCGATGTATGAGCTCTTCAGCAGCATCACACGCTTGCTCGCACCGATACTCGTTTACACCGCCGATGAGGCATGGGAGCATGCGACCTTTACCAACGGAAGCATCCATGAACAAGACTTCCCCGCCGCAAATCCGCTCCATGCGAGTGGAGATGCGACGAAACTCATGGATCGCTTGTTCGAGATCCGCTACGCGATCCAAACTGCGATCGAACCACGCATCCAAGCCAAAGAGTTTTCTCGCAATAATGAGGCAGCCATTACTCTAACAATTCCCGCAGATGACATCGCTCTCACAGCGCTCTCTGACATCGAGTCGATGAAAGAATTTTTCATCATCGCTGAGTTGGAGGTAACCGTTGGAGAAACACTGTCCGCAACTGCGCGTAAGACAGAGTTGCCGCTTTGCCCACGTTGCCGTCGTCACGAACCATTGCTCGATAGTGGTCTTTGTCAGCGTTGCGATGATGTCATTCAAACCGCTTGATTGAAACAATGAATCTCAGCCCGCGCAACCTCATTTGTTTCATCACGTTGCCTCTCTACGTGCTGGATCAAATCAGCAAATGGTGGATCGTTCTGACCTTCCCTGAACCGGGCTATGGCAATCGCGTGATCGAAATCACCAGTTGGTTTGAAATCATACGAGTGCACAATCAGGGCGTCGCGTTTGGAATGGGTCATGGCAGCAATTGGGCACCGATCGTGTTTTTCTTCGTACCTATGCTAGCGCTGTTTGGCATCCGATATTTTTGGAAAAAAGGAGTGTTTTCGACAAAGCCAGCAAAGATTGCCGTGGCCCTACTCTTAGCTGGGATTTTTGGCAATTTCACCGATCGTGTGTTCCAAGGATTTCAACTGAAAGCCTATGCGGAGGAAAGTTTTTGGACTCGTTTGTCGGAGGGCTACGTTGTCGATTTCATCAGCATATGGCTTCCCGGTTTTGCCAAAATCATGCCTAGAAGCGGTGGTTGGTGGCCCACATTCAATGTCGCCGATTCCTGCGTTTGCATTGCTGCGAGCCTTCTGTTTATTTCCGGATATATGGAAGAAAAAGCACAGAAAGCTAACAAGAAATGAGAAGTTAGATTTTCGCGGGCAAAATTTCTAACAATAAAGCATCGCAGGCTAACATACTTGGCACCACAATTTCCCCGCCGAGAACTTCAGCAGCGAAGTAATTTTCTGTTAGTAGATCTCTCGCATACTTGAATTGATCAGCTTGCTGTATTCCGAGCCAGCGCCAAGCATCTTCTGGTACATGCACTCTGACAGATCGCATTTCCTGTGTGGCATGAAAGTTTACCAATACCAATACAGCCTGCCCACTGTCCTTGTCGCGTCGCAAAAACGCATAGAGCCAATGTCCACTGCACGTTTCATCTGCGATTCGACCAAATTGCAGATTGTCACGGTTGGCATAGTTCAAGCCGTAAAAATCACCTTTCTCAAATGCAGGCAGCTGAATCGCATGCAACAAGCGACCATACCATTCGCGCAAAGACTTCGCATCGGAGTCGAGTCCTGCGCTACCAAAGTATCCTCCATTGCTCCATGGAACCATCGCGGGCATTGACCAATAATCAAAGATCGTCGTTCTGCCATTGTCGCCCGCAAAACCTTCAGAACCCTCAGCACATTCACCAAGCTCTTGTCCGTTGTAAATCATCACTGGACCACGTCCCATCGCAAACAATGTGGCACAGACTGGCTTGCCAACTTTACTGCCGATTCCGCCCCATTCATAACGTGAAGCCAAACGAACTTCATCGTGATTTTCTCCGTAACGCAAGGAACGATGAAAGCGTTCTCCTGTAAAGATCAACGTGTCAAGATCGTTGCACCATTTGCCTTCATCGTAAAGGCCCATCAGGGCATCGTAAATGGGATCATCGTAAACCGCATCAAATCCTGCGGCGAGCAGCTCATCGAGCACATGACCATCGCAAAGCTTTGCCGGATCATTGTCGTAGGCTTCGGCCATAAAAAAAACGGATGCGTTGCGTTGGCGCGCACGCGCAATCAACCATGACCAGAATTCCATAGGGATCATATGCGCCATGTCGACTCGAAATCCACTTACGCCCATCTCTTGCCAGTAGGACAAGATGCGATCCATCGAGCGCCATGTGCGCGGAACCTCTTCGACGGGAGCATCAACTCTGGGCAAGTGCGAGGTATCTCGACCATGCCGAAAATCATGCCCGTAATTCAGTTTAACCGTTTCATACCAATCGTTTAGACTGGGTGCCCAAGTGATTGCATTATTTCCTGTGACACGCCCGATGTAAGTCTCAGGTGCAAAGCGCCCATCACAACCTGCCATACCCTCCGTCGGCAAACGCAGCGGCGGTCCACCTCCGGTATCACCAGCTTGCAAATAGAAAAAATGATTATCGCGGCAGAAAAAAACGGAGCAGTCATCATCAAGACCCAAGTCTTCCTCCTCAATGACATCAGATCGATACGATCGCGCTACATGATTCGGCACGAAATCGATGATCGTTTTAAAGCCATAAGCTTCACAGCGAGTTAACAAGGCCCGGAACTCGTCTAGACGATTTTCAGGATTCCGCGCATAGTCGGGACTTACGTCAAAATAATCACGAATCGCATAAGGGCTGCCTGCGATACCTTTCAATAAGTTCGCATCGTCTGCCGGTCGGCATGCATACGCCGTACCAGATGCCTGCTCAAGCACTCCGGTCAGCCAAAGATGGCTGATTCCCAAATCACGCAACGATAGCAATGCGGCATCATTGATATCCTCAAACTTACCGCAGCCATTTTCCTCCAGTGTGCCGTTGCATTTCCTCGTTTGATTGGTATTACCAAACAACCTCACAAAGAGTTGATAGATGCGCGGACGAGTGGAGCGAGAAGCCGACATGAGTGAAGAGGTATTCAAACGAAGCACTTCAACATCCTATCAATCCTT
>CANHKJ010000264.1 GCA_947460915.1 Verrucomicrobiia bacterium | reverse complement strand
GAGCCGACCATCAAAGTCGAAAACTTTACCGTGCTCTCCAAGTCCCTGCGCCCCATGCCCGACAAATGGCACGGCGTGGCTGACCGCGAAATCAAGTACCGCAAGCGTCACCTCGACCTCATGGGCAACCCTGATTCTGCCGATATTTTCGTCAAACGCATTCTGATGGTCGCGGAAATTCGCCGCTTTTTCCAAGATCGTGGCTTCCTCGAAGTCGAGACACCGATGCTCCAAGACGTCGCCGGTGGCGCTGCCGCTCGCCCGTTTGAGACCTATCACAATGCGCTCGCCATGCCACTCACCCTGCGCATTGCGCCCGAGCTCTTCCTCAAGCGCTTGCTTGTTGGTGGTTTTACGAAAATTTTCGAACTCAACCGCAACTTCCGCAACGAAGGCATCTCCCGTCGTCACAATCCCGAGTTCACCATGCTCGAAGCCTACTGGGCGTTCTCTGACTTTGAAGAAATGGCCAACCTCGTCGAAGAACTGACCTGCACCCTCGCCGAAAAATTCTGCGGCGGCCTGCACATCGACCACAAAGACGAAGAAGGCAATGTTCTGCGCACCATCAACCTGACTCGCCCCTGGAAACGCGCGGGCTATCACGATTTGATCAAAGAAGCGGCCGGTGAGGACTTTTTCGACATCAGCCCCGAGCAACGCCGCGAGCGCTGCCACGAAAAAGGTGTCGAAATTTCCGCCAACATGGAAGACTACGAAGTCGTGCAACAGGTTTTCGAAAAACTCGTTGAAGAGAAAAATTTCGATCCCTGCTTCGTCACCCGCGTCGCCTCGGAGCTCGTGCCGCTCGCCAAAGTCACCCCCGGCGGCAAAACCGTGGAGGTCTATGAGCTCATCATCAACGGCCAAGAAATTTCTCCTGGTTACAGCGAACTCAATGATCCCGATGTGCAACGCCAACGCCTGGAGCACCAATCCGGCGGCGAAGAACAAAAAGTCGACTACGACTTCATCGAAACCCTCGAACACGGCATGCCACCCGCAGGCGGCATCGGCATCGGCATCGACCGCCTCATCATGATGCTCACGGGCGCCCCCACCATCCGCGACGTAGTCCTCTTCCCGCAGTTGAAGAAGAAAGACTGACGTGGCGTGGGCATCTTGCCCACCAGCCCATCCCATGCAAAACATCCAACAAACCACCCACATCACCAGTGGGTGGTTTCTTTATGTTGTTCCAAATCTGAACTCGATTTCCTGCCTAGATGCGATACGTTTCACCTATGGCACGCAGCTTAGAAATGATCCAACATGAGGTTTTTCAGCTCCCCGAAGACCAGAGAATTACCCTCGCACATCGGATTCTAACAAATGCTGAACCTTTCCCATCTTCAGCGATCGACGCTGCTTGGGACAAAGAAATCGTTGAACGAATCGAGAGGCTCGATCAAGGCTTATCGAGCCGACACAATGCCGCAGATGTTTTTCAAGAGCTAGACTGCCGACTTGGCTGATGAAAGTTGAATTCACCGACGAGGCACGCACCGACCTTTTCGATGTTTACGAAGTGAAAGCTGCCAAGAATTTCAGCCAATCATCACTCCCCCGCCCCCACACAATATGGAGGTCGATCGAAGGCATCGTCTAACAAACGCGGATCGTTGTTGTTTTCAAGCTCCGTCATGAGCTGATCGCGGAGCTTTTTCAACACAGGGGCATAGGCTGGATCATCTGCTAGGTTGTTGAGTTGATGAGGATCTATTCTCACATCATACAGCTCCTCCGCGGGACGTTTCGACCACGCAAAGTCGATGAATTTTTCCAGACGTTTCTCGTTACGATGCTCCACGAGCCATGCCTTCGTCGGCGATGCATCGATGTCCGCAAAGGTGATGCGGGTGTTTTGCAGCACTTGCTCGAAACTCGGAACCGCATTCGTGTTGACGCCCAAAGGATCACCCATCGGCCAGCGATCGGGCTTGAAGTTTTTGACGTAAAGAAAATCCGCCGTTCGCAGTGCGCGCACGGGATAGGGCAATCGCGCGCTGCGGGCTTCACCGACGTGGACTTCGCGACCAATCAAAGCCCAAGCGCGCAGTGCGGCATCGGTGCCGCCATCTTGCAAGGCAGGCAGGAGATTTTGACCATTCGGATCATCCTTCGAAACCAGACCTGCAGCGGCGAGAAATGTCGGTGCAAGGTCGATGAGTGAGACCGGAACTTTTACCACACGCTGTGCCGCAATCTGTTTCGGCCAGCGAATGGCAAGCGGCACGGCGGAACCGAAATCGTGCACATTGCATTTGCCTCGCGGAAATCCAGGAATGCCATGATCGCCCGAAATGACAACGATGGTTTGATCCAGTTCTCCCATTTCCTCCACGATCTGAATGAGCTCGCCACATGCCGCATCAAAGGCCATCGCCTCGCCCAGATAATCGGCGAAGTCCTCGCGAATGAGAGGTTCATCGGGCAAGGTCGGCGGCATTTTTCCTTTCAGATCATCAGGATTCAGCCCCCACAACAACTTGCCCGATCCCTGCGCCCAAACGCGATGGGTATTGGTCGGATTGAACGAATAGAAGAATGGCTGGTCGCTTTTTCGCTTTGCTAGAAACGAACGAAAGTTGTCTCGCACCTCACGCATGATCTTTTCACGCGCCGCATTTTTGTCGTTCGCCTTGCTGACTAGGCGCGAGTAACCATTGATGCTCTGTCCTGCCTTGTTGTAGAGATTTTCTCGACCGTAAAGATTTTGCCGCATGTGCAGTTTCAAGCTCAGGCCGATGTGATAACCTCCGTCGCGAAGTGTGAGTGGCATGCCTTTGATTTTTTCAAAAGGATCCGCGATGCCCTTTTGCCACGGATGGTGAAGTTGAGAATGAGAGCCATTGCGAAAAAAATGACGCCCTGTCACCAAGGCAGCACGTGATGGTGTGCACGAGGGCACAGAGACAAACGCATTCTGAAACAATGCACCCTCCTTCGCCATCCGATCAAACACGGGCGTGGTAATGATATCGTTAGGCGAGGGCTTCTGCGGATCAGCATAAGCGGAGGCATAGCGACCCAGATCATCCGCAAACAACAGCAGGATGTTCGGTTTTTTCGCGGCGATATCGTCCTTGGCGATGCAAGGAAGAGGCGATGCGATGAGAGCGATAAGCAAAAGATGTTTCATGAGTGTCTTATGATTTTTCCATCATCTCACGCAACTCTGCGATGCGTGCAGGATCTTTGACGGCGTGATTTTGGGTTTCGAGTTGATCCGTTTGGTAATCAAACAACTCGGAGCGTTTGGCCTTCGGGTCGATGATCAAGCGCCAACGATCCGTGCGCACGGTCTTGAGGCCACTATTCCAAAATCCACGAGCGGGTTTGCTGCTTGCTCGTGCGGGATCCTTGAGTTGAGGTCGCAACGTTTTCCCATCGAGATCGGTCGGCATTTTTACATCGCAGAGATCGGCTAGTGTGGGAATCACATCGACCGTCTCGACGATGGCATCAGAGATTTTTCCAGGTTGCGGCATTCCCGGATAGCGAATGATCAGCGGCGACCGCAAGGCATTTTCGTAGAGACAATGTTTGCCCCAAATCGCATGTTCGCCGAGAAGAAATCCATGATCGCCCCAGATCACCACGATGGTATTTTGCTCCAGTTTTTTCTCGCGGAGCGCTGCGAGCACTTTGCCGACTTGGGCATCGACGTAGCTGACCGATGCCGCATAGGCGCGACGAATTTCCTGTGCGTAGTCGGCATCAGTAGCGGGATCCTTGCCTGCGGGATGACTGTAGTTGCCGCGAAATTCTCCGCTAGTATGAAACGACGAAGGCCAACTAGGCTTCATCGCCGCCTCGGCCGGAAGCGATGGGATCGGCTTGTTGTGGAGATCAAAGTATTTTTTCGGTGCCGCAAAAGGCAAATGCGGTTTGAAAAATCCCACCGCAAAAAACCATGGTTTGGTCTGAGCAGAAAGTTCTGTTAGGGTGGCAACGGCATCACGCGCGACCAAGCCATCGGGATAGGATTCATCAGCCACATCACGCATTTCTAGGGCAGGAGATTTTCCCGGCACACGAGCCGCGCCGTCGGCGTAGCCATGCATCATCGCCAGTGGATGAGGCCATGGGCCGGCAGGAACCCAATTCCGCTCCCACACACCAGGAAGTTCTTCGGGAGGAACGCTCCAATTTTTTCCTGTGAGCCCACCGGGATGATGGCTGATTTTTCCCAAAGCAAGAGTGCGATACCCTGCTTGTTGAAACAGACCGGGCAGACTTTGCTTCGCCCACTGTGAGGAAGTCGCCGCGATTCCATTGTTGCCGATGTGCACCGGTTTGGTTGGGTATTTTCCCCGCAGGAGAGCCAAACGCGAGGCACCACAAGTCGGCACTTGCACATAGTGCCGAGAAAACGCACGAGCACTTTCGCAAAACGCATCGAG
>CANHKJ010000263.1 GCA_947460915.1 Verrucomicrobiia bacterium | reverse complement strand
GAAAGGAAAAACCCTCATTGCGCCCGCTGTGCATCATTTTTCCGGCAAAACCGACGCCGATGATCAGCAGTCCTTGCAGTAGCAGGTAGGCGCGCATGAGAGTGTGATTTTTTCGGTTAGAGACGTGCAAGAATCGCATCGCCCATGGCTGCGGTATCGACTCGGGTTTCGCCAGCGGCGCCCGTTGCAATATCACCCGTGCGCAGACCATCGCGGATGGCGGCGGCGACAGCGGCATCGATGGCATCTGCGGCAGCAGTTTCGCCCAGCGAGTAACGTAGCATCATCGATACGCTTAAGATTTGTGCGATCGGGTTGGCGATGCCTTGACCCGCGATGTCAGGAGCGGATCCGCCGGATGGCTCATACATGCCGAAGTAGAGGCCTTTGTCATTTTTCGCTCCGAGTGAAGCGGAGGGCAGCATGCCGAGTGAACCGGAAATCATCGCCATCTCGTCCGACAAAATATCGCCGAATAGGTTTTCGGTGACGAGCACATCGAATTCGGATGGGCGCTTGACGAGTTGCATCGCCGCGTTGTCCACATACATGTGCGAGAGTTTTACCTCAGGAAATTCCTTAGCGATTTCGTTCGCGGTTTCGCGCCACAATACCGATGTCGCGAGCACGTTGGCTTTGTCCACCGAGACGAGACGTTTGTCACGACCCATGGCAGCGGCAAATGCTACGCGGAGAATGCGCACGATCTCGGATTTTTTGTAAACCATGGTATCGAAGGCGACAGGTTCGCCATCTTCTTCGCGACGTCCTTTCGGCTGGCCGAAATAGACACCACCCGTTAGCTCGCGCACGCAGAGCACATCGAAGCCGTTGGCGATGGCTTCATTTTTCACCGGAGATGCATGGATCAAGGCAGGCAAGCAAACGCCGGGGCGCAGGTTGGCGAAAAGGCCAAAGTGTTTGCGCAGCGGCAATAGCGCACCGCGTTCTGGTTGGATGTCGGGTGGCAATGATTCCCACTTGGGTCCACCGACGGAACCGAACAGAATCGCATCTGCTTTTTCGGAGGCAGCTACGGTCTCGGTTGGCAGAGGATGACCAGTGGCATCAATGGCAGCACCGCCGACGAGATGCTCGCTGCGATTTACGGTGAATTGAAATTTTTCAGCCACAGCGTCAAGAACGCGCAGGGCTTGTGTCATGACTTCGGGACCGATGCCGTCGCCAGAGAGAATGGTAATGGTATGCATGATGGTGCGATGAGTTTCGTTCAGAAAGTGGGGAGAGTTTGACAGAACGGGTCGAGAATCAAGCGAAAATCGTGGCTTGCGGAGGAATGTCATGTGAGTGCTCAGTGATGACGTGTCATCTGCCGTCGCTCGTTTCGGAGAAAATCATCTTCGTGGTCAATTTCTGTCTTGATCTGCGAAAGCTGATGAGCTTTTTTCGATGAAATGAATTTCAGCCGTTTGCGATGTTTCGGACTTGTCCTCGGAGTGGGTGGATTTTTAGTCGGTTGCCAGGATAAAAAAGCTCAAGCACGCATTATCGAACTAGAAAAAGATCTCGCCGAATTGAAAATTGAAAATGCCCGGTTGGGGGCGACACGATACAATGAAGGAGCTCCACCCATCGAAATCGACTCGCCTGCGGAAGGTGAAGTCGCATCCGATCTCAAACGATCGAGCAAGGATGAAATCGAGCAGCTGAAAAAAGAGTTGGCTCGCCTCAAACAAGTAGAAGCTGTTGCGAAAAAGACCGAAAAATTGTTAGTTGCGGCAAAATCGCAAGGGGAGCGGGAAAAAAACAATGAGGTTGTGGACGCGCCGAAATCGATTTTGTTTGATGCCACTGGATCAGTGTTGCCAGCATTTTCGAATTCCATCATGATTGTTGAGGGTGATCAGTCGGTGGGCACGGGATTTGTGGTCAAAATGGATGGTCGGGTATTTCTCTACACATGTGCTCACGTCTTGTCTGGCAATACACGTTTTGTGATCAAAAATGCGGCAGGGCGGACGTTTTCTCAATTCGGTAGTTTCGAGTATGCTGATGGCGCTGACATGGTTCGCTTGGAAATGTTCGAACCGATCGAAACCGCCCTCAGCCTTGCCGACAGCAACACGACAGTGGCACTGCAATCGGAAATCGCAGCAATGGGCAACGGTGGTGGCAAGGGTGTCGTAGCGTTGGAGCAGGGGACAGTGTTAGGCATTAGTGGAGATATGATTGAGGTAAATGCCGGTGTGATCGAGGGAAGTAGCGGTGGTCCGATCATTGATAAAACCACGGGTCGAGTTTTAGGAATGGTGACTCATTTGTCCACGGAGCGGGATGATATTTGGTCTGAGGGTTCACGGTTGGGGGAGGTGAGAAGATTTGCTTGCCGACTCAACAAAGCTTGGCCATGGAAAAAAATGGCGGTCACGGCATTTTTAGCAGAGTCAAAATCTGCCGAAATTTATGATGAACTTACACGCGTTCTCTACGCCACCGCGGCGCTCAGTCCAACGGTCTATGGGATGAGGCTGGATACCACGGTGGGTGGAAGTCAGACGGTGCAAAGCATCTTGCTAAAGAATGCAAAAATGCCATTGGTAAATAATATTTTGCAAATGAATAAGACGCTGGCGGCAAAGCGCATGACATTGAGCGAATTCGATTTGAAAAAGAAATTTCGCGGCGTGCTCAGTGAAGCCATATCGCTAGGCCAGCGCAATCATTCGGCAATAGCAGTCGAACAAATGTCATGGTATCATCGGAAACAGATGCCACCATCAGTAAAGGCGCGCGAAACAGTGCTGCGCATGTTGTTTGCTCAGATGGAAAACTTGAAATAAGCTGCTCACGCCGCTTTTTTCTTTTCCGCTGGTGCTGCGGCAGGAGCAGCTTGAGGTTTCACTTTCGCTGGAGTCTTTGGGATCTCCCATGCAGTGAGCCATTCTTCTTCACTGCGCTTCCAGCCTTGTTCCATCAAGGTCTTTTCCATGTCGGGAAAATGGGCCGAGCCGTAAAAAATGCCGAGTTTTTTGTGTCCCGCCGCGAGTTGTTTTTCCATCACTTCGAGGCATTTCGCATTGCGATCCGTGACAATTACGGTCTCTCCGGCGAACATCGAAATCTGGTCGTCGCCCTGACCAAGAGTGTGGATTAGTTCGAGTTTCATACGATTGCTATTCCCCGAAAGCATCGCCGCCATAAGTCGCGCAGGATCGGGTTGTTTGGCTTTCGCATCTTGGGTGTTGGCCTTGAGAGCTAAACCTAGCAACGACTCGTTGCGCTCTTTCTGTTTTTGGTTGAATTCCTTCAAGGTGAGATCGGCATGCACGAAGTTTTTTGCCTTGTAGTCGATGGTTTCCGATTGGCCACTCAATTGCAGAAATTTCGCAACCATGCTGTAAATGTCTTTCAGCCCCGAGAGGTTGTTTTCTTCCTTCGGCTCATCGCTGGTTGCTTTCTCTTCCTGCCCAGCCTCTTTGTTTGGGTTTTGCTGGATTTTTTCGCCGCCGACCATTTCGAATAATAAGCGGTCGTATTGTGTGAAGCGCTCATTGAGCTTGCTGTAGTAGGCTTTGTCGGCAATGTGGATCGCTCCAATCAAATCCACCGTTTTGCCGTCTTTCTCCATGGTCACAATCGAGGTTTGAAGTCGTGCGGCTTTGTCATCTTCTTCCACGCGAATGTATTCTCTTTTCGCTTCTGCGAGCGGTTCTGCTGCATGAAGCGAGAGCGTCAGAATAGGCAAAAATGCGAGAGATTTGATCGACATACGAGTCATAAAGCGGAGGCGGGTAGGGGATTTGTGCGAAAATTGCGCAAATATTTTTCTTTCCTAGCATTGCGGGCGCGCCGATTTGTGGTTATACACAGCGCGAAATGAATTCGTCCGAAGTACTGCGCTATTGCCCCGACCTACTCCATTATGTCCGTCGTTCCTCACGTGAAGTGATGGTCGGCAACGTCGGCGTGGGCGGCAACAACCCGATTCGTGTGCAGTCGATGATCACTTCGGACACACGCGATACCGAGGCGTGTGTGGCAGAAGTTTTGCAATTGGCGGGCGCAGGATGCGAGATTGTGAGGATCACGGCGCAGACCAAAATTTACGCTGCCAATCTGGAAAACATTGCGCGTGAAGTGCGTGCGGCAGGTTGCCAAGTGCCGCTGGTGGCGGATATTCATTTCAAGCCCGATGCCGCATTAGAAGCCGCGAAGTGGGTAGAAAAAGTTCGCGTCAATCCTGGCAACTATGCCGATAAGAAAAAGTTCGAGATCCGCGAATACAGCGATGAACAGTATGAAGAAGAGCTGCAACGCATCCGTGAGGAGTTCGCGCCGCTGGTCTCCTTATGCATCGAAAAAAATCGTGCGATGCGCATCGGCACCAACCATGGTTCGCTTTCCGATCGCATCATGAATCGATATGGCGACACACCGCTCGGCATGGTCGAGAGCGCGTTTGAATTTGCCCGCAT
>CANHKJ010000262.1 GCA_947460915.1 Verrucomicrobiia bacterium | reverse complement strand
CGGGTTTTTCTACGAGAAATTCATTGATGATTTTTTCGCGCGAAGCCGGCGGTAATCGGTCGATGAATTCCGCAATTTTTTCGGGGGGAAATTTCTTTGCTAAAGCTCGGCACAGCGCGGTAGGTGTGGGGTTTTCCGAAATCCGGCGGCGGAGTTGGGTGACTATGTATTCTTGGTTCATAGGATTTGGTGTAGTTGTGTAGTGGGCCCTCATGGTATGGAGCGAGTGAGCGCTTCAAAGAGCATGATGAGGAGAAAGGTGATGAGCGCGGCGGTGATTAAGTTGTTCATTGGCTTTGGTGCTGGTGATTGATTTTGGATGATTTTTCATTTGTGGATTTTTGATCTGATTTAATAGGGACAGGAACGGGACAAAAAAGCGTCCCTATCTATAGGGACGCATTGTCCCGTCCCATTTCTAGTTCGGACATTTCGTCATTGTCCCAAACATGTCCCGTTTGTCCCGTTTTGTTTATTGTCCAAGTGCCACGCTTACTTTTCCTGAGAACACCATGGATTTCTGCGCGTTGCATCTGCTTCTTAATGGTATCAGTAATTGGAGGTTTTTTTGTCCCGTTTATGTCCTGAATGATTTTTGCGGCTTGGTCTGGTGATAATTCGGGACAAACGCATTTTGTCCCGTTTTCGTCGGTGGCAAGTTCGTAAATCTCACTCCATTTCTCCCGTTCTTTTGTGATCTTGGCGTTCTCTTTCGCCTGTCCCACAATCTTCGAGTATATGCCTAATGTCGTATGCATGCCTTGTTGCTTGTCCCATGCAAAGCACAAGCCGTGCTGTTTCGGGATCGAGCCGTGGCGGTTGTCGTTTCCATAGATTGTGGAAATGTCGGTGTCCGGGTCTTTATCAATGCGAAGATTTGCGTAGGCTTTCCTTGCAAGTTCACTTCCGAAGTGTCCGCGCGTTTTTCCTGAGTCAGTGCTAGGATTTTCATGAATCACTACGATGATGCAGCAATTAAATTCCTGTGAAATCCTCATGAGTTCAGCCACGACATCGCATGCAATTTCGGTGCTATTTACGTCCTTCACGAAGTCCGCACCACCGTCTAGCACGATGCAATCAATCTTGCCCTTTTCTGCGAGTTTTTTCACTTTCAAACGCAATATATCCATGCGTTCTCTCATGCTAAACTTTCCAATCGGGTAGCTGTATAATCGGTCAATTTCCTCGATGCCTGAGCGTTTCCTTGCCCGTTCTACGCATGCATGATGATCTGCGGGTGATTGCTCGGTGTCGAAGTGCAAGATTGCTCCTGTCGCTTCTCCTACCCATTGAAAGCCTAAAGTATCACCTTGTGCTTGGCAAGCGCCACGAATCGCAACACCGACAGTAGATGTCACTGTGCCAGTCTTGCCCGTTTTTACTTTCGAGCCGATCACGCTGAGATTTCCGCGCGCTCCCACTGGAACGTTTAAGAACATAAGACAAACTTCAACGGGTGGCGGTGGCTTGTTAGGATCGTAGCGCACTGCTTCCAGCCGTGTCAGCAATTCGGCTTCATATTCTGCCTGTGTGAGCTGTGGTTTTTTCGACTGATTAGTTTCTGGAGTATGAATCCGTTCAGTGAATTGTTCTTTCACATCGCCTCCGCTCGGTGCTGCACGCGCAATCCAATCGTTGGGATCTTTGAATCCTTCGGGTGTGTTTGCGACGTATGCCGTCACGCTCGCAGGAATTCCTGTTTTGCATCGATCGAGCCATTTCTCGGCAGGGGTTTTACCCGTGTTGTCCTTCTTGTCTTCGGGGTCATTCTGCGGGATGAGGATCGTTCTGCCCTGTGAGGTGACATGCTTCGAGACATCGGTGTTCGATGATGCGCCACGGGTGATGATGTAGGCGTAATCATTCTCATGGTCCCAATGTTGCAGGGCTGACATGATGGCGAATGCATCCCATTGTGATTCCAGAATGAATGTCGTTTTCGCGACTTTGGTATCACCAATGATGAGCGACTGCGTGCCTTTATCTGAGTTGCAATGCGGCTCATAATACCACGTATCTTTGTCGTGATCCTTCACATGGCAGCGAACAACATTGCCAGCATCATCGTGAACGGGAAACGCCACATACTTACTGTTGTGCAGACCAATGAGATCTTTTTCGCGCAACCATCGAAAAATGCGTGCGTCCAGTTCGCGATTGAGTGCCACGGAGTCGGCGTATTCATCGGTGAAATTCGCGACCTTCGCTTCCCACAACGCTTGGAATTTATTCACCGTCTTTTTGACCGGCTTCGCTTTCGGCGTTTCCTCGGGTCCTTCCGCCATCCGGTCGGAAAGCATGATGATTCGCCCGTTTTTGAATGAGGTGCGCTCCGGCTCGATGACATGCCCCGTGATAATTTCACAGGCTTCTTTGAAACTGACGGCCTTGTATGTTTGCACAAAACTGATGACGTCGCCACCAGCACCGCAACCAAAGCACTTGTAATAGCCATTCTCAGAGACTTTGAACGATGGGGATTTCTCCTGATGGAACGGGCAGCATGCGCGACCGTTTTTGTCGAGTTCGATCCATCGCGATACAACGGGACGAATGGCGTAATTCTGCTTGATTCGGTCGATTTCCGCCTGGGGTATTGTGCTCACTGGTTCACCTCCTCTTCTTTATCACTGGGGACTGATGCTTCAAGAGTTTCGCGCTGTGTTGAGAGAGCAGTGTAGGCGAGCTCCGTATCTTCTCTCAGCCGCTGTTCAGCAAGCACTAGCTGGATAATCCAGTTGAGATGACGAGTTTGCCGATCCTTGAAATTGCGATGACTCATAGCGATACTTCCTTTGTCATGTAAGCCGTTCCTTGATGTGCTTGTTTCGCCTTTCAAGTTATTGATGATGCTAACTCGCGGTGAAAAGAATGTTTTCATAATCTTACAATTTTGGGTTGTAAGCCGCCTGAATAGAAATAGACTTCGGGCACGACTAATGCTCGCGAGTCCGATCCTGTTCTGGGTCGGCTCGTTTGTTTCAGACGGGGTTGATTGGGTTAATTTTGAAACGTCGTTCGATTGCAGTCCGCACTGCCTCAGGGTCACAAAAGACCCGCTTACCTACTTTTAGAACAGGAAAGTATTTTTTTGCTTTCCAGTCAGCGAAAGTGCGCTTCGAGGGGGCCGAATTGCTTGTTCCGAATATTGCTTCTCGGCACTCATCGATGCCGACGTATCGTTGTTGTTGCATTTGGTTGCTCATCGCGAGCAAATAAATGCGATATTCCTAAAATAAATACGTGGGTCTCAAGTATTAGACTTGTCCCCTATGTATTTTTTACTTCCTATTTTTTCCTCTTCCTCCGGCAGGTAGCCAACTAAAATACAAGCGCTCCATAAGCGAGTCAAAAGTAGATTCTGCAATGAGTTGTGGGTTTGAAACTTCATTTTCAAAGATGCCCCTTACGGCCTTTTGCGTCGGCACACCACCAACGGCTTGAGCAGCGATTTCAACAGATTTGAAAAATTTTTCATAACGACCATCGATAGGGAAAGATTCAATAGGGGCGATTTTGTTAATCCATTTACCTAGCCTAATCAAGAAGTCTCCAGCTCCGGCATCTTTTATTTTTACAATCAGCCATTCGCCGATATATTTTTCAAATCTGCTTTCATCATAGGATCTATCCTCCCAAATTTTTAGGCTTGTGTCGGAAATAGCTTTACCAGTGGTCTCTTCTAATTCTTTGGACAGTTGCCTGATTGCAAGCATTCGCCAGTTAAATGCTACTGCATTATCACTAATGTCATCTTTCTTAAAGCGTTGCCGTAGCGCCATAAGTAAAAGAAGCTCGCCTTTTGGTATATGCAATTGATTAACTGGTGAATCGCTAGGATTCTTGCCTCCACCCTTTGCCAAATGAGAAAAATGTAATTTCAAGTCACTTAGCGAAGCGTGGTATTTGCCGGATTTCTTATCATATAAAAGAAATCCAGATGTTGCGTCATTCTTGTCGTGTGCGATCCAGTATTCAGGAGCTTCAGAACGAACGTGCTTCGTTTTATCAACTTTGACTGATGAAGTATCTGGTGTTTTTTCTCGTTTTGAAATTGACTTCTTGGCTGCCGTTTTTGATGGTTTTTTCATCATTTTTACTTGGTGAATGGTATAAACTGCTTAGATGACTTTGAGTTTTTGTTTCTGAGGCATCACTTTTTTGATCACTGCGCGGCCCTTAGCCGACTGAGGATACACAGAGAAAAACTTCGCCCCGTCTTCCCGCGGATGAAGGTTCAGGTAGTGGCGTTTCACGATCGTTTCGGAGTTGCCGGCCTGCAATGCGGCGTCACCAACAGACCGGTGTAAGGCGACGTGGTAGCTGATGAAGCTGTGGCGCATTTCATCGTGTGAAAGCTGGTGAGTCTTGCGAGTGGCGGCGATCATCTTGCGGTGGTTAGTGGGCAAGATGGGTCCCTGAAAGGATTCAAGCCATGCGGCAAGATTGGGGGAAAT
>CANHKJ010000261.1 GCA_947460915.1 Verrucomicrobiia bacterium | reverse complement strand
TTTGGGTGTAAATCGAGGGGTATGCCATTGATTTCCGTGAGTCCTTTGAAGTTTATCTGGAAGGAAAAATCATCACCATAGAGCGAACGATAGCGCAGCATGGTTGGTTCTTTTTTCGGCACAAGGGGGAGGATTCTGCGTTCGAATTCGTCATCGCTTGCATTTGCACTCATTTGTGCGACCTCGATGATGACGGGACTGCGGTCATTTTTGAGTTCGAGCCATCGGCCTTTCATGTCTTTATTGTCTTCATTGACCCAGCGATAGCCGCCATCGATCACACGAATAGCACAAAATGCTTGGGCGTAATGTGCGAAGACGATGCCGTTTTTTTCGTAAGTTTTGCGCAAGCCTGCTGAACTAATCCAGACGCGCATGGCGCCGGCATACTTACTCATGCCCGGTGGCAGCTTCTGTGCGATCATCGTTCCTTTGTGCTGCGCGGCCCAGATGGCATTGTAGTTGGCGCGATGCGTGCCCGCTGAGCATTGGACGACGATGCGAGCATCGGGATGACCTTGAAAAATAGCGCCTAGCCAACGATTTTGACTGCTGATCATAGTCCAGTCTTTTTCATTGCGTGCCTGACAATGAAATGCTCCGAGGATGAATGACGGAGTGCAGTAAGTGTAACGCACAATACCACCTTGTTGTTGATCGAGGCGATAGAATGGAGGACCACGGCGACCATCTTTGGCTAGACCTGGGCGACGCTGAATGATTTCGTAACTGCCCCGACCTTTTTGATCCACCATCAGATCGAGCACGATGGGATAAGGTCGATATGAGTTTTGCAGAAGAGTGAGAAGATTACCGCCGATGCTCCCGGGCTCGCCGAGTCCTGTGTAGAAATATCGCATTTGGCAAAGTGGTGCGTTGGTATCGCGACCGCCCGATAGGCTTTCAGTTCCTTGATACACACGCGCCTTGGCTCCGCCACGAATGCCATCAAGTTGCTCTTGCGCCCAGTCTGCCCAGAAGACGTCGAGCAGTTGCGAAGACAATTGGCGCAATCGAGGATCGGGCGAAAATTCACAGAAATTGTAAATGCCTTTGAGCGTCGTGAGGTTGTAGCTTTCATGCGCAAACTCGACAAAGAGCCCTTTGCGTGCGCGCTGAGAAATCCAGTGCTTGGCATAGCGAGTCCATGCCGCAAAGTGTTCTGATGCGTTTTTGCCATCGGCAAATTGCAACGCTTTATAGCGAGAGTCATTCATCAGAAATTTCGATGCATGCCATACCATGTAAAACTTTTGGATATGGTGATTTTCTGAACCCCATACGTCCCATGTGGCACTTTTTTCTACTTCTGCTTCGGCGATTTTTGATTCGCTGCTGGTATAAATCCAGAGCATTTTCAAAATGCGTGTTTCGCTAGTCGGTGTGAGTTTTCCTTTGCTGATGCGACCATGTGAACCGAAGTTTTCCATGATAGCGAAAAGCAAATCTCCTGCCCAATAAAAGCTATCGCCATCTCGCATGGCGGCGAGGTTGTCACGATAGAGGTCACAGAATGAAACCACTGCTTTGTTCGCTTCGTCTGCTCCTTCGTTCAGTAAAAACAATCGATAGGCAAAGTTGAGATACGAGTAGCTTTGTGGACGAACATAAAGTTTGTTCGGGCTGATGTAGGGCTTTTCCATCGGCTTCCCCGATTCAGCAGCCAAAACATCACGGAACCGGCTTTCAAAAGGAGAGACTTCCGCGCTTGTCGCAAACAACGTGAGCAAGATGTAAGAAATGGCGATGCGAATAAGGAGCATGTGTATCCTGATGGTAGGCACGTCGGATTGAGGATGAATTGCGTGTCGGGGTAGTTCATTACGTGAACGAGTGGCAATTTTTTCATTCAATCGAATGCTGTCTCAGAAATCTGATATTGTGTTAGATTGCGTGACCTTTATTCCATTCTGGCGAATCTTGATGGGGAAAATCGCCGAGCAGGGGCTCAGCGTTCCCAGAGGGAGGTTATATCCCCGGTGGGAAAAGATCGAACTGCGTAACGGGAGCTTCGATCACGAGCCGTGCTTGGCTGGCGGTGACGGCAGGGAAACGTTTGGCATAGATGATGCCGTAGATGTTGCCCTGATGCGCGACGTGCCATTGCCCATCGTCCTTCAATACTTCGAGGCGGAACGACTTCGCATGACCGCGAAGGTAGTTCGGATGCTCGATGGTGAACTCGATACGATCAAAGGCTTTGCTTTCACCGAGGTCAATGTTACTACCGGTTTTTCCAAGGGTGAGCGATCCTGCGGAAATGTTAGCACGTACGATGGCTTCGAGCGATTGGTCGTATTCCACTTTCACGAGGGTATCGGAGAGCTTGGCTTCTTTCACGACCTTGGCATTAATTTGCGGTATGGGATTTTTCCCATGAACATAAAGAATGTTGTCGCGGAAGGTGCAACCGGGCCAGTAGGTGCCGCGTGTGTTGGTGAGGCTATCGCCAAATTTTTCGAGCCAATCACGAGTGACAGGGCCAGGTGTGGGCAAGCCATCGAGCATGGGAGGCATTTGGAAAAGCCAGTTGCGGTCGGTGCAGGCGATAGCGATCATTTTTTCGATCCGTGCTTCGGGTGTGCTGTGATCAATGATGTCGTTGCGGCGTGACTCAGGCGTAACTTTGAGTGAAGTGATGCGACCGTTTTGATAGATCCCTTCAAGGGTAGTGTTTTTCGCGGCTGTGAGCTTGAACGATACATCCCAGTCTTCGGGCCAAGCAGGTAGGAGATGAATTTTTTCGTTGTCGGATTGCAAGAGCATCGCTTGCAAGGTGTTGACGGAATTGGCTCCGTGGTCGTTATCGGGGGTGCCGTCCATTTTGGTTTCCCAAAAGGCGGGAAATTTAGCGCGAGGACGATACGGAAATGGCAAACCGGATTTCGGGTCGCCGACGATGAAACCCGGAGTATCGCTGGTGCCGCGCATGATTTCTCCGTTCGGGCCTTTGGCGATGTTGCCTGCCCAGTGGGCGAAGCGATCATGAAAGTTGATGCTAGCGAGTCGTGCGGCTTCACGGGGAAGTCCGAGGTATGCAGCTTGCACAGGCGCAGATTGCCAACCACCTGTTTCTACGGGTTGCCAATCGATGGTGCCATCGAGGCTAGCATTGCGGACGTGGAAGGATTGGCGTGCCATGGCGAGTTTTTCTGGTGTGCCAACCCATGCCTGACGGAAGGGATAGATGGAGTAAAGCTCTGGCGTTTCACAATCGGTGCGGCCTGGATCATAGACTTCGCCCACAGCTAACAAGTCCATACCGCGGATGCGGCGGGTGGGCAAATCGGGCAACATGGCACGCCATTTCGTGAAGGTGTCGCGGCGTGTGGCATCGATGGGAAATGACAAGAGCATATCTAACAAATACTTCATGCATCCCATCTCGGTCGCGGGATTGGTGACGCCTTGGTATGTCTCAGCGCAGCCGACTCCTGCCATGATCATTTTTCCGTTGGCATCAGTTTGCGTGAAGCGATTGAAGTAAAACTTCAGCCCTTCTTCGGCGCAGGGCAGAAGGGTTTCATGGAGAAATGCATCATCGCGGGTGTGCGAGTATGTTTCCGCCATGATCGCAGGAATCTCGATGGTGGCAAGTTGATGAAAGCGCAAATGTGGGGGCATGCCCTCGAAGGGAAAAACTCCGACGTTGTGATACCAACTGGCTTCAAAGATCACCGAGCCATCCACACCGTAAAGTTTTTTGCAGCGGTCTTTGGCGATCTCTAGCCCATTGCGCACGAAGTTCATGCCAGGAATGATGGTGTCGTAGTCGCCACGCGTGGGCATCGACCAATAGGGATGGCGGGTGTTTTGCCACATGAATGAGAGCTGCGCCCAGTCGCGGCCATCAGGAGAAACAGCTTGGTCTTTTGGTTTATCGAAACCTAACACACCAGCTGGCATATCCATCGTAAAGATCGAGCCGTTGTAGGGTGGTGGCGTGGCTCCACGACTGGCGATGGCTTGGCAGAAGCGTTCAAGCGCGTAGCGTTGGGTGATTTGATGAGCATTTTCTGTGGCGGAAATTTCTTTTTGTCCTGCATACAGATCGCTCGCTTGGGAGAACTGCATGTAGCGATATTGATCGAGATTGTAGGTGCCTTCGCCCGCTTTTTGAATGGCGATGTGACTGCGATCCCAAAACGATTTCCAATAGGCGAGGTGGGCATTCCAGTCTGACTTCACGGGCTTGATCGCCTCGGCCTTCCATGCTGCGGGAGATTCCGCTTGATTGGTTAGAACACGAACGCTGGCATCCATTTTGGTGATCGCTTGGGGCGAAGCGATGTTCGTCGGGTTAATGCGCTGAAATCCTTTGGCCGAAAGCACACAACCGGAGGTGCGATAGAGGATCGGATCTTTGGTCTTCGCGACGATCTCGGGAGAATTTTGGTTAGAAAAATTGGCCGCCCATGTGGAGGATTGATTGCGATAGCACCATGCGACCTGCTCGGAGTTATCGTGAAACAACAATGCTGCTGTGCCAG
>CANHKJ010000260.1 GCA_947460915.1 Verrucomicrobiia bacterium | reverse complement strand
GGTGCTGGTTGCGTTGCAATCGTGACTGGAGTGAGCACTTGAATCACCGCAGCTTGGGAATCCAATCCTACCGTATTGAAAGGATTTTTGATACGAACCCAATAACTCGTTCCTACTTTCAAGGCTGGTGAAACAAAGGAAGACAAACCTTTGCCCACGGGAGTGGTGGTGACGCCAACAGCTCCTTGATACCATTGATAAGTGTATGGACCTTGGCCGGACGCGATCACCTGCAAGGTCACCGGTTTACCGACGGCAACGTCTTGTGATAATGGTTGTGTCTCAATCGCAAGAGGCTGGATCACACGAACAAGCGCTGCTGAAGAATTGACACCGGTCGGCAATAGAGCATTGCTCACACGCACCCAGTAGGATTTTGAAGAGTTCAATGAAGGACTCGTGTATGTGCTCTCGTTTGCACCAACAGGATTTGATACATCACCCTGCGCGCCCTCGAACCACTGGTAACTGATCGGACCAGTGCCGGCAGCCACAACACTCAATGTAGCACTCTGCCCTGGGTCAATCGTTTGTCCTAGCGGATGAGTAACAATCGCAGCTGGCTGCATGACAGAGATTAAAGCAGCATCTGATGCGACACCACCTGTGTTCACTGGATTACTTACCTTCACCCAATAGCTTGTATTCGTCGATAGACTTGGGGTCGTAAAACTGGACGAATTCGTTCCGACAGGTGTGGCCGTATTGCCACTTACCCCTTGATACCATTGGTAGGTTAAAGGAATACCTCCCGTAGCTGTGACGCTGAGAGTCGCGGAAACGCCAGCGGCAATTGTTTGCGATGTGGGCTGAGCGGTAATGTTGGGAGGGTCCATCACGGTGACGACCGCTGTGTTCGAATTCTTGCCCGCAGGAAAAGCTGCACTACTGGCTTTAACCCAATAACTGGTGCTATTATTCAGATTTGGCGTGGTGAAATTACTCGAATTGGTGCCCACTGGTGTGCTGGTTACGCCCGAGTTGCCCTGATACCATTGGTAAGTAATTCCTGTTCCTCCAGAAACTGTGCATTGTAAAGTCGTCGACGAGCCACGAGAGATGAGTTTTGATAGAGGTTGCGTCGTGAATGACAAGCCAGGGGGAGCAGCCACATTGATTGTGAAACTGCCCGTGGCTGATCGGCCAGATCCACCAGAGTTTTCCCAAGCTTTGATCGTGAGCGGATAACTTCCCGCCTGCGTGGGAATACCACTGATCGAATCAGTTTTCGAGTTTTTCGCATTCGCATGAGTCATCCCAGGAGGCAATGCACCAGTGACAGTCCAGCTAGCAGGTGTATGGCCACCAGCACCAGTAATTTGAACGACAAAGTTCAAATTGGTCCCACTCGTGGCAGCAACGGTCGAAGAGCCAGCGGACGGAGATGTTTGCGCAACCGCCGTAGCACCAGAGACACTGTCGTAGGCGCCAAGTCCCGCAACCGTCGCAATGGTGAGAGCAGCGGCATTGATGACATGGGCATTCCCTAACACACTCGCCTCAGGCAACAGAAATTGCATCAAGGGAGTTTTTTGAAACAGCAGTAACAACGAGCTTGCTCTTGAGAGAGTGCGCCGCGTGGTCGATATGATTTTTTTGCAAAACTTTTTCATAGATTTTTTTGTTAGATTAATTGCAACCGCAGCCACCACCACCCACGCCGCCGCCACCGAAGCTGGCCTCGCGTGAGAAGTAAGCATGTTCGGTCATCGCTTTTTGTAATGGATCACGCTCTTGTGACATCAGTGGCCCAGCGAGATTGCCTCGCTCATAGGGTTGAACGCGAACGAGTTGTTCGGCACAGTTACACAGGAACAAAGAGCTGACACAGAGGATAATTCGAGAGATGAATTTCATAAATTTGGATGGAATTGATTTCATTTGGCTAACAGTTCTTCGATTTGCTTGGCGTACTCAGCCTCAGTCTTCGCTCCTTTAAATCCTGAGTGGATGTAACGAATGATGCCCTTGCGATCGACCAAGTAACTGGTTGGCATCGTGCTTGGTGCAAAAAACGCGGCGGCTTTGTGCTTCGCATCATGTGCTAGCGCGAATGCCACTTGTTGCTTGGCGACAAATGCCTGATACTTGGCGGGATCTTCATCGACGCCAATGCCAACGATCACCAAACCTTTACCCGCATATTTTTGATGCAGACGATTGAAGCAGGGAAACGATGCCTTACACGGACCGCACCATGAAGCCCAGAAATCAACCAACACCACCTTGCCAGCGGTATTGGGAATGGCTGCGCCAGGTAGCATTCCGGATAATTTCGGCATGGCTTGACCTACGGAGGGAGCTGCGGACGCCAAAGTCATTGAGACAAGTCCGAGCATGATTGTGCGAATGATGTTTTTCATAATAAGTATAGTGTTTTGATTTTGATTCATTTGTTTTTTAACGGAAATCATTAAGCTGCCTGCACTTGTCGTTTCACAAATCCAGGCGTTCGTTCGATGCCATAGTCGTCCTGCGCACTGGCATCGAGACCAGGAGCACATGAGGCGAATGCCAGACCTTCTTTGCGACCCATGACAAAGATCGCCGTGCTGTAAATTCCTGCTTGTAGGCAACTCGGTGCGCAGACACTGACCGCACGCATGCCATTAGATACAGGCCATCCTGTACGGGGATCAATGATGTGCCCGTAGCGTTTGCCTTGATGCTCGAAGCGCCGGGCATAGTCACCAGAGGTGCACAGAGCGAAGTTCGAAACCGCGACGCCGCCCCAGCAATTGCCAGGGTTCATACCGTCCTCTAAGCCCACATGCCAAAAAGGATGCAGGCCATTTCCGCCCATGCCATAGACGTCTCGCCCCAGATCAATCAGGGCGTCTTTGATGCCAAATTGACGAGCAATCTGCACCAATTGATCAACGGCGAATTCTTTGCCAAAACCACCGAAGTCGAGCCCCATTCCGGCAGTCGGCAGCATTACCTTTCCGTTCTTGCGCTCTAATTTATCCCAGCCGACTAGTGATTTCGCATGAGAAATTTCCGCATCTGAAGGAAGTTGTGTGTGCAGCTTTTTCCAATCCCACACTTGCAGCAGCGGCAACATCGTTGGATCAAGAATGGCTTCGGTGAGTCGAAACAAACGCTCTGCGGTGTCGAGCATTTCAGTCATCTCTGCGTCCACACGCACCCAGTTTTTACCAGCTTCTCGATTGATTTGTGAAACCAGAGAGTCCGTGCGAAAGCGGGAAAATTTTGCTTCGAATCGACCTAACCAGTCGAGTGCAGCATTCAGAAATTGCAACGATTGCTTCTCATCCTCCAAGCGAAACTGGATGGCACATGGTGTGCCCAGTGCACGGAATTCCACACGCCGCACACCGCGGGCATCAGCTTGGATCGGAGGATAAGAAGACTGATTCATTGTTTTTGTTAGAAAGTTAAATTGACACCAACAGTCCAAATGTCTGCTTCGATGTAAGCTTCTTCGGGCGCAGCATCACCACCCGAGCCACTCATTTCATAATGCTCATACGAAAACGATGCCGCCATCGATTCGGTGATTTGATAACGCGTGCGCAAGCCGAGACTCAATGCATCGAACGATGACATCCGATAATCCGCGGTGTAGTTCGGTCCCGATCCGTTAGGATAATCCGCAGGTGTTCCTGTCACAGCTCCATCCAAGGTGTTCATGAAAAAGTCCGCCGCACTCTGATGGTAGTAGCGCACGAAGGGAGTGACTTCGAATTTTTCACCCACCGCCTGACGCCATTCCAACTGAAGTGTTTCCGAAAATACTCCAAAGTCATCGTTCGAAAAACGCAGCACGCCATCGAGCGCTCCATTGAGGTTTTCAAACAAGTGCGTTGCTTGGAATTGCAACACCTCACGCATGCGCTCATCGGGTCGATTTTCCGCATACATATTGACCACAGGAATATCGATGAATCCGCCCATGCCATCATCTACAGAAAGCAGATCAGTGCGCTGAATGGACTTGTAGGGATCGTTGAGGTAACCATTGTTGAAACCTAACGTAAAATTCATCGACACATACGTGTTCTTATCAATCAACTGAGTCACACCAGCGAACAAATCATAACTTTTTTTATCTTGATCAGGTAGCCCATAAACGGTGACGTCATCATTGAGAAAATTTAACCCATAGGTGACTGTTGTATTTTTTTGATTCAACTCCCACTTATCGCTCAAGGCCAAGCCATAGGATAAATAATCTTCCTCACTGCTGCGCGAGAGTTCTAATTCCACACGATGGTCTCCGAACTGTCTGGAGAGCGCTCCCATGATGCCGTAGCGCACATCTTCCACGTCTGCAAGAAATGGCTGAAGTCCACCGGGCAAAGCACCTGAGGGAGAAGAACCACTAATCGCATCGCGCAGATACTGAAAACGGAATGAGGTATCTGCATCCAAATCAACGTCACCACGCAAGTAATACGATTCAATGCGAATTCGCTCATCGGCTTCCTGATAAAGTTGATAGCTAAAATCATAGCGCTGTGCCTCAGGCTTTTC
>CANHKJ010000259.1 GCA_947460915.1 Verrucomicrobiia bacterium | reverse complement strand
CGGATGGGGCCGGCGGGGCGGTAGCCGAGGCGCAGGAGGCGTTTTTCGAAGTCGGGTAGGTGAGCGGCACCGAAGAATAGGGCGATACGGCGTTGGTTCGGTTCTTTGCGCAGTGTTTTTTGGAGTTCGTTGATCACATGGGCGTTGCGATCCTCAATCATCAGGGTTTGCAGGCGGGGCGAGGAACCGTGGTCTTCGGATTTACCAGCGCCCATGCTGACGAGCATGAAGCGTGTGCGGGATTTGAGTGCGTGGCTGCTACCGATCAGGCTGATGGCGGTATTGATCATGAAGTTGTTGCCGCGAACCGCGGAGTTGACCGAGTTGAGCTCATTGTAGGCTTGTTGGGCGGCGTTGCCTTTGCTGCCACCTTGGGAAATTTCGTGTTGCAGGGTTTGCTGCATTTGTTGGAAGCTCATGTCGCAGTTGCGATACTGCTTTTGCGCATAAGGAATGGCACGGTGTTGGGATACGAGGCCATGGGTGCTGGCGAGGCGATTGTAGGCCGATTTGTTCATCGCTTTTTCGCGTTGGGCATCGGTGTAGCGTGGTTGATTTTCATCGGTTACGCCTTCGTAGAGAACGAGGCTCGCATTGCTGAGGTCGCGTTTGAGTTTCTGATAGTAGGCGGGTTCTGCGGCGTGGATTGCTCCAATGAGATCGACGTCGGCGCTACCAGCTTTACGATAGAGTCGGCTACCTGTTTGCAGGGAAAAGGTATCTGTGCCGCTCTGGATGGTGCGCACGGATTCACCGCGGTGCGCTTGGTAGATTTTTGGCAATTCCTTGGCGGTGAGCGCGGGAGGCTCGATTTCTGAGGTCGGTGTGAAAGTGCAGGCCGTGAAGCTCAGGCTGGCGAGGATGAGGCAGAGAATGTGGCGCATGGGAATTGGGTGGGGTAGGCGCGCGGACTTTAGTCCGCATGGGTTGAGCGTTATGATGCTGTGGCGGACTGAAGTCCGCGCTCCACTACGGGATGATTTTGGCGCGGAGGAGGTCGGTGACCATTTTGGGGTTGGGCTTGACCTCGGATGCTTTCATGATTTGGCCGGTGAGGAAGTTGAGCAGTCGCTCGTTGCCGGCTTGAATTTCGGCGACTTTGTCGGGATTCTCGGCGATGATTTTCTCGCAGAGTTCATCGAGGGCTCCGACGTCTGTGGGCTTGAAGCCGAGTTCATCAGCGATGGCTGCGGCAGCTTTGTCGGGCTGTTCGAGCATGACGATGAAAACCTCGCGGGCTTGGTTGGCGGCGAGGGTGCCGTTTTCGACGAGTTCGAGCAGGCTGGTGAGGCTCTGGGGCGGCACGGGGCAGTGCTCGATGGCGATGCCGCGCTCGTTGATGGTGCCGAGGATGTTGTTGATGAGGAAGTTGGCGGTTTTTTTCGCTGGAATGGAGGCATGCAAGGCGGCCTCGAAGTAGCGGGCGAGTTGGAGGTCGGACGAAAGCACGCTGGCATCGTAGCGGGTGAGCGCGAAGTCGTCTTCGTAGCGAGCTTGGCGTTGGTGGGGGCTCTCTGGGACGATTTGGCGCATGCGTTCGACGATCTCTGCGGTGTCGAGCGGAAGTAGATCGGGGCAGGGGAAGTAGCGGTAATCGTGCGCGTCTTCTTTGGTTCGCATCATTTGCGTTTCACCACGGTCGTCGTCCCAACGGCGGGTCGATTGGATTTGGGCAATGCCGGCGTTGAGTTCTTCAGTTTGGCGCTCGATCTCGAAGTGGATGGCGCGGCGCACAGCAGAGGTTGAGTTGAGGTTTTTCAGTTCGACCTTGGCTCCGAGGGGATCGCTGGCGTTTTTGCGGAGGGAAATGTTGACGTCACAGCGCATCTGGCCTTTTTCCATGTCGGCATCGGAGACGCCGCCCTGGACAAGGATCATTTGTAGGGTGCGGAGGTAAGCGAATGCTTCTTCAGCGGATTCGAGATCGGGTTCGCTAACGATTTCCATCAAGGGAGTGCCAGCGCGGTTGAAATCGATGAGAGAGGAATTTCCGAGGTGGGTGGACTTGGCTACGTCTTCCTCGAGGTGGATGCGATTGAGGCGAATGGTCTGGCCGGGGCGAGCAATGGATTTCTGAGCATCTGAAGGGTAGCAGTGATCGTAGAGCGGAACTGTGCCTCCGATGCAAAGGGGAAGATCCATTTGCGTGGTTTGGTAGTTTTTCGGCATGTCCGGGTAGAAGTAGTTTTTGCGATCCCACTTCGACACGGGTGGCGTGGTGCAACCAAGAAGCATCCCAGAGAGGATTGTTTTCTCAATGGCGATGCGATTGAGCACGGGCAGAGCGCCGGGCAGACCGAGGCAGGTGGGGCAGATGTTGACGTTGGGTTCATCGCCAAAGGAGGTGGCGCAGGCGCAGAACATCTTGGTTTGCGTGTTGACTTGGCAGTGGACTTCGAGGCCGATGGTGACGAGATACATTGTGATGTTTTCAGTGAGAAGTGTTAAGTGAGCAGAGACTTTTACTGGGATTTTTTTTGAAACTCTTCGAGGGCTTTGCGGATGCGTGGGTCTTGGAGGGCGGATTCGATGGTGGGATCGCGAAGGATTTCGCTAAAGCGTTGGTCTTTGGTGAGTTGCTGGAGCTTTGGGTCATCGAGCACGCTGCTACGGATGAGATGTTCTTCGGCCACGGGGATGGCGCGGGGGATGTGTTCTTCTTGAGCCATGGCGAGCAATTGGGCCAAGGTGATGCGCGAGGGATCGGTGAGAGGGTCGATGCGCTGGAGCCAAGCGGGTGGCACGTATTGATCGATGGTTTTTTTCAGCAAGGTGCTGGTCGCATTGCCTGCGGGGTTTTTGATTTCCTCTATGGTGCCGAGATGGCGAATGGCGGTAGCTCCGGTGAGGCAAAGCAAGATGGTGGGAATCAGGCTGAGGCTAAGTGAGGTGATTTTTCCAAAAAACGACGAGGGTGTGCCTCCAATGGTGCCGAAGGGCTTTAGGACGAGGCGCAGGGCCTTACGGAGAAAGATAAAGCAGGCGATGCCAGCGATGGTGGGGAGTAGGAAGGGGAACCATGCGGGGGGATTGCGCAGGATTTCATCGCCGAGGCCGGGTGTCTCTAACCAGACGTAGTAGGCGACGAAAAGCGATGCTGCGAGCAGAATGGTGCTCAGGAGTAGGCGAAAGGCACCGCGTAGCATCGCAAAGCCAGCACAGGCCGCTCCGATGACCAGCACGATGATGCCGAGGCTCATTTGGGAGAGCGCGGGTGTTTCAGCCAGGGATGGAAGAGCGGAAATCATCATTCAGCGGTAGGAGCGTGGAGCGTGCGTTGGCGCAAAAGGTGATCGGCAAGGACGAGGGTAGCCATAGCCTCGACGATGGGCACGGCGCGTGGCAGCACGCAGGCATCGTGGCGACCTTTGCCTTGGAGTTCGCTGTTTTCGCCCTCGCTGGTGACTGTTTGCTGGTTGGTCATGATCGTGGCGGTGGGTTTGAAGGCGATGCGGAAGAAGATGTCTTCGCCATTCGAGATGCCGCCTTGGATACCGCCAGAGCGGTTGCTGGTGGTGCGGACGCGGCCATTTTCCATGACAAAGGGGTCGTTGTGCTCGCGACCGGTGAGCTGGGTGCCGGCGAAGCCTGAACCGATCTCGAAGCCCTTGGTGGCGGGGATCGAGAGCATGGCCTTGGCGAGATCGGCTTCGAGTTTGTCAAAAATCGGCTCGCCGAGACCGGCGGGGCAATTGCGGATAACACATTCGATCACGCCGCCGACGGAGTTGCCCTCACTGCGGATGGCTTTGATGTGATCGATCATGGCAGGGGCCATGGCGGGATCGCCGGTGCGCACGATGTTGCCCTCGATGTCAGCCGCGGTGACGGTGGCGGGATCGACATTTGCGACGAGATGTTGGATGGATTTGACCCAAGCGAGGATTTCGAGCGCAGGGTATTGTTGCTTGATGACTTGGAGCGCGATGGCGGCGGCGGCGACACGGCCAATGGTCTCGCGGGCGGAGGCTCGACCACCACCGGAGAGAGCGCGGATGCCGTATTTGGCGTCGTAGGTGTAGTCGGCATGGCTGGGGCGATACTTGGCAGCCATTTCATCGTAGGCACCAGGGCGTTGGTCGGTGTTTTTCACCGAAATGGCGATGGGTGTGCCGAGAGTGACGCCGTCCTGGATGCCGGAAAGAATCTCTGCTTCATCGGCCTCTTTGCGCGGCGTGACGATATCGGACTGGCCAGGGCGGCGGCGGTCGAGGGCGACTTGAATGATTTCGCGGGTGATCGGGATGCGGGGCGGGCAGCCGTCGATGATCACACCTACGGCTCCGCCGTGGGATTCTCCGTAGGTGTGGATGCGAAATGTGTGACCAAAAGTGGATGACATGCCGGATTCTACTCTGGAAAAGTGACGAAGCCAAGAGCAGAGATTGCCAGCGAGGGGCTTGTGGTGATTTTTTCTGGATATGACAGGGGAAATGTGATAGATGTGAGGTGCAGATGTGTATGAAGTGCATCGGATAAAATGAAAGTCATGATGAAATATCCT
>CANHKJ010000258.1 GCA_947460915.1 Verrucomicrobiia bacterium | reverse complement strand
TGCGAAGCAATGCCAGATCGAGCTCAGCAACGATCACGCCCGGTTGATCCGCATGCGCCCGTGCGGCGACTCCTTCGAACGGAAATCCGATGTCGCAGGGAGTCGCGATCATTGATTGCGCTTGATGATGGGCAAATCCATCCCGCTCGCGAATTATGCCAACTCCGCCAGCAGTCGCAATATACATGGTATTTTCGACAGCACGAGCCATGGCACAACGCGTCACACGATGGTGACCATGCCAGTCATCGGTGCAATACGGCACGCAAAGAATTTCCGCTCCCGCATCAGCAACGGCACGAATTTGCTCCGGAAATTCTACATCGTAGCAAATCGCCACCGCGATCTTACAGCCGCCGATGTCGATCAAGGCCAGCCCATCACCGCCGACCATATTCCAAGCATCGCGTTCCCAAGGAGTGATGTGCAATTTATCCTGAAAAAATTGTTCCCCCGCAGGGCCGAGAATCCACGCTCGATTGCGCAAACCATTTTCTGCCAAGCGCGGCATCGAGCCAGCCACCATCCACATTTGCAGTTCGCCCGCCAAAAGCGAAAGCCGCGAGAGCCATTCAGCTTCCTCAGGCCATCCGTGAGGAAATCCCGCAGCCACGTATTCTGGCAATACGAGCAACTGAGCCGAGTAGTCAACACGCGCCGTGCGGATTTGCCATTCGAGCTCCTGCCAATAGTCTGCGGCATCCGAAAAATCCCGATGCCCCCATTGCACACATGCTACCCGCAGTTTTTCCATAAACGATCGGCTTGGTTTATTTCACCACAGGATAATGCGACATCAGCTCCTTCATTTCTCGCACCGCCTGCGTCATCCCTAAACGCATCGCTCGCGCGACGATGCTGTGCCCGATGTTGTATTCAGTCAAATGCGGCACCGCCTCGAGCAAGCGGACATTTTCATAATTGATGCCATGCCCCGCATTCACCTGAATGCCCGCCTGATGCCCGACGAGAGCAGCCTGCGTGAGACGTTCCAACTCGACTCCGACCGTCTGCGTTGTCGCATTGCCAAAACATCCGGTGTGCAGCTCGACCATTTCCGCCCCGAGTTCGGCGGCGACTTTGACTTGCTCGACTTCTGGATCAATGAACAAACTCACCTTGATGCCATTTTTCTGCATCAAACGAATGCAATCGCCCACCTCGCGGCGGCGCGACACCACATCGAGACCGCCCTCGGTCGTTACCTCTTCGCGCGTTTCGGGCACGAGACAAACAAACTCAGGGCGCAATTTCAGAGCGATGGCGATCATTTCCTCAGTCACGCCCATTTCCAAATTCAGCGGCGCAGCAATTTTTTCGCGAATGAGAAAAGCATCGCGCTCTTGCATGTGGCGACGATCGCCACGCACGTGAATCGTGATCGAGTCCGCACCGCCGAGCAATGCATCCGCGCTCGCCACGCAAGGACAAGGCTCCGCATTCGGCGAATCCGGCAACAACGCATAGCGTGCTTGGCGCAGAGTGGCCACGTGATCGACATTGACTCCTAGCAAAAGTGACATGCACGACACATACGCGCGCTACGGCTTTTTGCAATCCTCGAATTGAGCGCCCTAATGTTCTGCCTTGCAGGATTTCCAATTACTACTATCCTGATGCCATCAACGCATGGACACTCTGAAAAATATCTTTCTCATCCTCATCGTCATCTTGAGCTTCAATTTCATGATTTTCATCCACGAACTGGGGCACTATCTCGCAGCGCGCTGGCGCGGCCTGAAAATCGAAAAATTCCAAGTCTGGTTTGGCAAACCCATTTGGTCCAAGACCATCAATGGCGTGCAATACGGCCTCGGCTGGATTCCTGCAGGTGGTTTTGTCTCGCTACCCCAACTCGCGCCCATGGATGCCATCGAGGGAGAGCGCACCACAGATGAACCGCTGCCGCCCATTTCACCTATCGATAAAATCATCGTCGCGGTCGCTGGGCCGATTTTCTCGCTGGGCCTTGCCCTTGCCGTTGGCTTGCTCGTCTGGAACTTAGGCAAACCCGTCGACATCATTCCCTCGACCACCATAGGCTACATTGCCGAGGAATCTCCTGCCTCAAAGGCGGGCTTCCAAATCGGCGACCGCATCACCGCTGTCAATGGCGAGCCAGTGCAGGGATTTGTTGGCGGACTCGATTTCATTACCGAGAAAATCATTTTTAGCGAAGGCGAAACGATCAAGTTCACGGTGATCCGCGAGGGTGAGACCACGCCGCGTGAAATTTCCTCCGGCTTCATCACCGAGCCCACCAAATTTTACCAACGCCGAGGACTGCGCAAAGTCGGCATTTCCTACGCTAGCCAGACCATTGTTGCCGAGACCTCGGAGAACAGCCCTGCTCGCATCGCGGGATTGCAAAAAGGCGACATCATCACAGCCATCGATGGCGTCAAGCTTTGGTCGCCCCAACAAATCACCTCTCACTACAAACAAATCAACTACCGCGCCGCGCAATTGACCATTCAGCGCGGAACCGAAACACTCAACGTCACGCTCGCCCCCGAGGTGCCACAAAAATCACCAGAGCCCGTTCCCATGCTCGGCATCGCCTGGGACATGGAACACGCAGCCGACACCCATCTCGTTCATCCTTCTCCCGTCAAACAATGCTCCGATAGCGTAAAAATGATGATCAAAACCATCGGCGCTCTCATTTCGCCAGCATCGAACATCGGTATCGACCAACTCAGCGGCCCGATCAGCATTGCGAAGGCAAAATTTGACCTGCTCGACACCGATAAAGACGGTTGGCGCCGACTCCTTGCCTTCCTCGTGCTCATCAACGTCAATCTAGCGATTTTCAACATGCTGCCCTTCCCGGTCCTCGATGGCGGTCACACCACCCTCGCCATCATGGAACTCATCGCCCGCCGTCCCGTGAAAGTGCGCGTGCTTGAATACGTCCAGTCCTTCTGTGTGCTGCTGATTTTCAGCCTCTTCCTTTTTATCACCTTCAAGGACGTGGGGAGCTTCTTCGGCAACTCACCCGACACGGAGGTCATCTTTTCACCCAAGTAAAAATTCATGCTGCGCAAAAAAAACCTCCTAAACAGTCTGCTGGCACTGAGCCTGATTTCACTCGCCCCCGCCCAAGACACGCTCAATCCCGCGCTCACCCGCATTGTTTTTGGCTCGTGCTGCCATGAATCAAAGCCCGCGCCAATTTTTCAATCGATCCTCGCCTACAAGCCGCAGCTTTTCATCTGGATGGGCGATAACATCTACGGCGATTCACCTAGCACTGACGTCTTGCGCGAAAAATACGAACTCCAGCAACACCGCCCCTCGTATCGCGAAATCTGCGACCTCTGCCCCGTCATCGGCACCTGGGATGACCATGACTTCGGCGCCAACGATGCCGGAAAAAACTACCCCAACCGCGTCGAATCCCAACAGGCATTTCTCGATTTCCTCCGCGAACCCGCCACCTCCAAACGCCGCCAGCAAGAGGGCATTTACACCTACCGCGATTTCGGCCCGGCTGAGCAAAGAATCCGCTTCATCCTTCTCGATACCCGATACTTTCGCGATGACATCGGCAGCGATGGCGACATTTTAGGCGAAGCGCAATGGAAATGGCTCGAAGGAGCACTCGCCACCAGCAAGGCGCAAATCAACATTCTCGTCTCCAGTTTCCAAGTCGTACCCGAGGATCATCGTTTCGAAAAATGGTCCAATTTTGGCAAAGCTCGCAAGCGACTTTTCGATCTGTTAGCCTCACCCAAATCGGCCCCAGTCATCATTCTTAGCGGCGATCGCCACCTCGCGGAAATTTCCCAACTTCCCACAGAAACCGTGGGCTACCCGCTGACCGAAATCACCTCCAGCGCTCTCACACAAAGCAGCGGCGGCAATCCCAAGGAAATCAATCGTCACAGAATCGGCGAAAATTACGGCCAAAACAACTTCGGCACACTCAGCGTCGATTGGACCCGCACGCCGCCGATCGTCACAGCCGCCGTGCACAACCTCGACGGAGCTCCTGTGCGTGCCATCACTCTCAACGCCCCGACCAAGCCCACGCCGCCGGCACCATGAGTCGTGGGTTCCGACGAATGCGACAACTTGCTTCGGCCAGTTGCCTGATGCTTTACCTCAGCCACTGCACCCCCAGCGTCTCACTTGTCCTCACCCCAACCCCACAAGGGCTGCGCCTTGAAGCCAACTTGCCTCAAACTCCCGTCGGCCGCTCCCGCGCATCAGTCCTTTCTTATCTCAAGCTCGATGCCTTCATCCTCTGTCAGTAAAATGATGATTTCTGCATGAATTCACATGCTCAACACTGCATGCCTTTCTCGCAAACTTCGTGGCTTCGTGTGAAAATCTTCACGAAACCCTATGAAACCTGACGAAACGCAAAGGCCCATCAATTTCAACCCGAAAACCGAAGTTAGAAAAAGCATCGTTTGGCTACAGGTCATATGGTAGAAGGGTTGTGTCGAATAACCGCACACCAATTTCCTTCACCAAACGATGCGCACATTTTGTAATCCTGTTT
>CANHKJ010000257.1 GCA_947460915.1 Verrucomicrobiia bacterium | reverse complement strand
TGGAGAATCGCTGAGTGACCCACGGTGACCAGTTCCCCAATGTAACAGCCGTAGTCATCGGCGAGGTGAATGACGACATTGTCCTGCAGATTCGATCGCGGGCCGACGACGATTTCATTGATGTCACCGCGGAGTGTGGCATTGAACCATACGCTGCTCTCCTCGTGCAAGGTGACGCGACCAATGACATCGGCTGACGGAGCGATGTAACAACTCTCGTGAACGCTGGGAGTATGATGCAAAAACGGATGAATGGCCATGCCCTATGCAAGCTCGTGTGAGGGATTTTGACAAGCGGGAAAGAGAAGCCGCCGTTGGCGAAAGGCATACCGATGGAGTCATGCAAATGTGTGAACTCACGTTACGGGTCAGGTGATTTTTTTGCTAGGTTGAAATGGGCTCTGCTGATTGTGGCAGTCGGTTTGTTTCTCAGTTGCATAATAGCCTAGGTGCATTATGTATCTGGCATGGCAGAAACTTTTCACGGATGGGCGGCGCTTAAGGCGAACGAGGCATTGCAGCCGATTTCTTTTGATCCTGGTTTGCTCGGGTCAGAAGATGTGCAGATTCGTGTGGAATCTTGCGGGATTTGTCATTCGGATCTTTCGATGATCGATAATGAGTGGGGCATGAGTGCGTATCCGCTCGTGGCAGGACATGAGGTCATTGGCGTGATCGAACGCGCTGGTGATCAGGTGAAAGGCGTCGCTGTCGGTGATCGAGTGGGGCTTGGCTGGTTTGCGGGTTCGTGCATGAGTTGTCGGCCCTGCATGTCGGGTCGGCATCAGCTCTGCGGTAGCAGCTCACAAACGATTGTCGGGCGACACGGTGGTTTTGCCGACCGCGTGCGTGCGCACTGGAGTTGGGCGATTCCGTTGCCTGATGGTGTGGATCCCAGCAAAGCCGGGCCGTTGTTTTGCGGTGGCATCACGGTTTTTGCGCCGATTGTTGACTGTGGGGTCAAACCGACGGATCGCGTAGGAGTGATTGGGATCGGTGGTCTTGGCCATCTCGCGTTGCAATTTCTCAACAAATGGGGTTGCCATGTCACGGCCTTCACCAGCAGCGATAGCAAGGCGGAGGAAGCGAAACAACTCGGCGCACATGCAGTATTGAATTCGCGCGATACCGCAGCGATGGAGCGTGCCGCAGGGAGTTTTGATTTCATCCTCTCGACGGTGAACGTGCCGTTGGATTGGAGTGCCTACATCAATCTGCTAGCTGCCGATGGTACTTTGCATTTTGTCGGCGCAGTTCTGGAACCCGTGCAAGTCGCGGCGTTTTCGTTGATCGGTGGTCGCAAAAAAATCTCTGGCTCGCCCTTGGGTTCGCCGGACACTGTGCGTGATATGTTGGATTTCTGTGCACGCCATGGCATCGCCCCACAAACTGAAACTTTCGCGATGAGCGATGTCAACGATGCCATCGAGCATCTGCGCGCTGGCAAGGCGCGTTATCGACTGGTGTTGCAGGCGTGATTTTCTCGACTTCCGATCTTTTTGCATCATGAAGCGTTCTTCTGCCAATCAGTTTCCATCGCTTTCCCCAAACGAAACAGAAAATCTGTTAGATGTGTTGCGTGTTCGATTCCACAAGCACATGTCTCGCCATGCCGATTGCACATGGGAGTTGATCGAGGAAGCATTGCTTGCTCAGCCAGAAAAATTCTGGTCGATCGCAGAAATGGAGCGCACCGGTGGTGAGCCCGATGTGATCGGCCAAGATGAGGCATCAGGGGAGTATTTATTTGTCGATTGCTCCGCCGAGAGCCCGAAAGGACGCACGGCGACCTGCTATGACCGCGAAGCTCAAATGTCGCGCAAGGAGCATCAGCCTGCGCACAACGCGGTTGACCTCGCTGCCGCGATGGGCGTTTCTCTGCTCACTGAGGCGGAGTATTTTTTGCTGCAGACACGTGGGGAATTCGATGTCAAAACATCTAGCTGGATCCACACGCCTGAAGAAATTCGGCAACGAGGTGGCGCGCTCTTTGGCGACTGCCGCTATGGACGCACCTTCATTTATCACAATGGGGCCCAGTCGTATTACAGCAATCGTGGCTTCCGCGTGAAGCTATCCGTGTGATCGCTGCAAAATCCTCCTTTTGAGCTTGAAATTGGCATTGTATATGCAATGAATGAGTTGTCTCCAGTTGCCCATGCAAGCTCAGCGCGCAAGAAAACACCACAAAGGCTTTACGCTGATCCTCTGCGTGACCTTGATGGTATTGGTCGCGTTGATCGCCGTCGGCATGCTCGGGTTATCGAGCATTGAGCTCAGACGCTCTGCGCAGTCGAACGATATTTCTCGCGCACGTGCCAATGCCAAGCTCGCGCTGATGATGGCTCTGGGTCATTTGCAAAAACAACTCGGCCCCGATCAACGCGTATCGGCCCCTGCATCGCTCGATGCCTCGGTAGCACAGCCCCACTGGACCGGCGTTTGGAGCACGCGCAAAGAAGACAGCTCGCGGTATTGGACGCGCGATGACAGCAATGGTGGGCTCCGTGATGCGAGAGACAATTCATGGGATCGGCAGGCCTTGGTGCAGAGTTGGTTGGTGAGCGGCAATGACACCGAGCGCAAGTACAAACCCACCGATTCAATTCCCGATGATCAAAGCATTGCCCTCGTGGATCGTGGTAGCACAGAGCCCGATGCTCCAGCTGCGGAAGCCGTGCGTGCTCCCTTGGTGAAAATCTCGCAGTCCCCCTCACAACAAGGCCGTTTTGCCTATTGGATCGGCGATGAGGGCATCAAGGCAAACATCGCCACGCCACATGCCTACGCTGGCACAGCGCCGAATCCCGCCGATCCAGGCAACGGCGGCTACTTTTCCCTAGTGCAGTCCCAGGCGTCATCGATCCCTGGTCTAAAACTCGAAGAGCAGGCGAAGGGGAAAATTCCGACCCAAGAGCAAATCGCACTCGCCGGCACTACGGGCAGCAACCCCGTCGGTTCCTACTTTCATCACACCACCACCCATTCGCTGGGTGTCCTTGCCAACGTGCAGGAAGGCCGATTGAAACGCGACCTCACCGCATTCATCGAGTCGACCGCAGACTTTCCCGCTCTGCCAACGAGCCCGGGCCTCGCCTCCTCAGATCGTATGGTTGGCCCCGCAAATGCCGAGGCCGCCGCGGAACTCGGCCAAGATTGGTACTCCACGCGCCACCAAAAAACCGCGCCGCGATTCGGCTTGCTC
Organism: Verrucomicrobiia bacterium; assembly: GCA_947460915.1. GTDB lineage: Bacteria > Verrucomicrobiota > Verrucomicrobiia > Verrucomicrobiales > Akkermansiaceae > UBA956. Next base: position 1,308 of record CANHKJ010000257.1, on the reverse strand, counting down.
CGTGAGTGGGCGAAGATTGCCCGAAGCACATCGATTGCCACCAATGCCACCCTTGATGCCATCACGCCGCTGCCCGAGCAGAGTCCCAAAAACAACTACTCCGTTGACGTAGCATCCACCAACTACAAACCCGCGAGCCTCAAGGATTATAAAGTCTCCAGCGTCGGCCCCGTCATTGTCGAGGCCAGCACGCTCTGGACTTACAGCTACTACCTAAATCCCAGCGTGCCCGACAGACTCTACCAATACCGCCGCCACATGTACCCCCGCGTGGTGCTGTGGAATCCCTACAACGCCCGCGTCTCCATGCCTGCATTGATCGTCATGATGCAAGGAAATGGCCGCTTCGAGTTGCTCGAGACTGTCAATTGGTATGGTAGACTTCTCACCTATGGCGGCAGTTGGGGCAATGATGGACGTGGAAATAATTTCGCGTCCAATGAGGGCTTCGAGCAATCCGACGGCTACACCGAGGCCTACGTTGGCTCTAACTATTTCACTGTCCCTGCCACCACCTTTGAGCCAGGCGAGTGCCTCGTCTTCTCCACTGCCCGCGGGCAGGAATACGATGAGCGAAACATCGCAGCCAATCTCCTCAGCTGCACCACTGCCCCTGATGTGAGCCGCTGTTTTTTTCTCAGCAATCAATTGGTCAATGCCGACGGCGCCTTCGTAAACGTCGATTATTTTCCCACCCGCTATCAATTCTTCGTAAATCCAGCGAATAAGGTAACGCGAAACCAAGCCGATGACCAACGAATCGTTGCCAAAGTGTTAGGCCATCAGAGCAGTGTGAATTTCGCGGAGTTTGATCGCCTACCGCAATACGCTTACATCTCCACCTCCTTGCAATACGGCGGTGGCCGCGAGCCCCGACTCGCCCAACGCACCAGCACTTGGCAAAACGTCGAACGCACTGCCACTACTAATCCCCGCCCGACGATCCTACCCGATATCCGCAGTCGCGAGGGCATGCGCCTGCGCTGGTTCCGCGAGCACGCCTCCAATCGCAACAACACCGGCCCTCTGCGCAATACCAGTTTTCTCGAAGAAGCCCCGCTCGCCACCTGGAACCCACGCGCTGCCTACGCCACCCGCAGCCCATGGGACAACATCGGCGGCACCCTCGCCACCAGCGGCTCTGGCGGCGGCCCTTGGTTTTTTGGCATCTACACCCGTGATCTCTACGACCAAGCCGTCTCCTGGAACGACCAAGCGCCCGTCTTCCGCAACGGCAAGTACCACGGCAATCCCTTCGGCACGCCCATGGAAGGGAAAGAACGCATCGTCCTCTTCGATGTGCCTCGC
>CANHKJ010000256.1 GCA_947460915.1 Verrucomicrobiia bacterium | reverse complement strand
CATTGGCAATATCCTATGCCTCATCCCCGCTTGCATCATTGCATGGTTTCACGGCAACAACGCCACTCCTTTTGGGCTCGAAGCTCTTCCATACACTGTTGGCGTTGTAATCATTTTTGTTGTAGTGCAGCAGATAAACTCGCTGGTCACCGCGCCAAAAATCGTCGGCGACTCCGTGGGACTGCATCCGATGACCGTGATCTTTTCGATGATATTCTGGACGGTGATTCTCGGAGGCTTTGCTGGCGCCCTTCTCGCCGTTCCGCTTACTGCCGCGATCAAAGTTCTGTTCCGCCGCTTCATTTGGGAGAAGAAAATCAAGGATGGCGGTGAAAATCCCCCTCTCGATGATCCCAATGCCGATCCTCCTTCCGAGCAATTGCTAGCGTAAAGATTTGCCGCATAGTTTTTCCACAATATGCCACGTTTGCCACTGGACAGATATACCAAGCGGCACTAGCCTGCGCGCGCCATGGCAAAATACCGCGTTCTCGTATCAGATCCCATTTCCGAAAAAGGCGTGGAGGCCCTCGCTTCCGCACCTGACATCAGCGTCGATGTCAACACCGGCCTCGCTCCCGAGGAGTTACTCAAAATCATCGGCGACTATCATGGTCTCGTCGTTCGCTCTCAAACCAAGGTTACTCCCGAAGTTTTTGCAGCGGCCAAAAACCTCAAAGCCATCGGTCGTGCAGGCGTCGGTGTGGACAACATCGATCGCGCTGCGGCCACCGATCACGGTGTAGTCGTGATGAATACTCCCAGCGGTAACACCATTTCCACAGCTGAGCACGCCTTCACATTGATGCTCTCTCTCGCAAGAAACATCCCGCAAGCACACGCATCAATGATCGCTGGCAAGTGGGATCGCAAGTCTTTTGAGGGATGTGAAATCCACGGCAAGCGCCTCGCCATTTTGGGCATGGGCCGCATCGGCACCGAGTTTGCCAAACGCGCTCAGGCATTCGGCATGGATGTTGTCGCCTACGATCCGTTTTTCACCGCAGCGCGCGCACAATCGCTTAAAGTCGAACTCGCCGAGACCGTCGAGCAAGCCCTGACTGGTGCTGATGTCGTCACCCTGCACATTCCGCTCAACGATGAAACTAAGCACATCATTGATGCAAAACGCCTCGCCTTAATGAATGCGGGAGCCCTCGTGATCAACTGCGCGCGCGGTGGTCTCGTCGATGAAGCCGCTGCCAAGGCATCGCTTGATGCCGGCCATCTCGCAGGCATCGCGCTCGATGTCTATGAAGTCGAGCCACCTCCAGCTGACTTCCCACTTTTCTCCGCGAAAAAAACCGTTTTCACCCCACACCTTGGTGCATCCACAGCAGAAGCGCAGGAAAATGTCGGCATCGAGGTCGCACACCAAGTTCGCGATTTTCTCGTCACCGGTGAAATCCGCAATGCGGTCAACATGCCCAATCTCGATGCCAAAACCATCGCCGAAGTGGGCAAATACATGGACCTCGCCTCGGCGCTCGGCAAACTCGCTGCCAAAATCGGCCCGCAACAAGCCGATGCCATCCGCGTATCTTTTGCTGGCCCCGTAGCTGATCTCGATACCGAGCTCATCACCCGCGCCGTGCTCACCGGATACCTCTCCTCCGCCCGCAATGAGGCTCAAGTGAACTTGATCAACTCTCCCGCCGTAGCCAAAGCATTCGGTCTGGTCGTGCAAAAATCTTCCGTCGCTATCGATTCTCCTTATACCGAGCTCATCGAAGTGGATCTAATCAAAGGCAGCGAAGAAATTGCCGTCGCTGGCACCTTCCTCGGTTCTCAGCCACGCATCGTTCACATCGCTGGTCACAACGTTGAGACCAACGTCTCAGGCCGATTCCTTTTCGTTGAAAATGACGACCGACCCGGCATGGTCGGCACTGTTGGCACCCTGCTCGGTGCCGCTTCGGTTAACATCGCGAACATGGCTCTGTCACGCACCAAGGATCACTCCCGTGCCGTCACCGTCATCGAGGTCGATTCCGAGCCACCTGTAAGCCTGCTCGACACCTTACGCGCCACACCTGGCATCCTTCGCGTTTTGACGATGGCCTTCTAATCATGGGCTAATCAACGGCTACTCGCCGATTGGATAAAAGCAGCGTGCGGTTTCGTACGCTGCTTTTACATTATGCACCCGAAAAATCGAGCCACCGCGCCGCATGCACCACGTCATGCACGCTACGGTTGCGGCATCGCGCTCATTCGGATTCGCGATCCCCAAGACATCACCAATCACCGTCTTGCGCGACACCGGAACCAATAGAGGACGATCAAACATCGTCAACTCTTCCAGATTCCGATAGATCAGCAAGTTATCATCCTTCTGCTTCGCAAAGTCGATGCCAGGATCCAAGATCAAGTGCTCGCGTGATAGCCCACAATGCTCGGCAAGCTCGATTTTTTCTGCGAAGAAATTCTTTACCGAGCCGATCACATCGGGCCACTGCTGATGAAAATGTGGCACTTTGGGCTCACCGACACTGTGCATGATCAACAAGGCTGCCCCCGCATCCGCGCAATGCTCCGCATTTTTGCCATCGGGCAAACCGCTCATGTCATTGATCCATTCGACGCCCATGGGCAATACTCCCTGCACCACCTCAGGCCGCCACGTATTTGCCGACAAAATCGGCGGCCATACTTGCATCGAATCGCGCGGATTGATCTCAGTCCAACAATACTCCCACGACTTCAGAATCATCGCAAAACGCCGTAGCTCCTCCTCCACCGTGATCGCTTTCCGATTCGTGCGCGCACTCTCCGCTCCCACATCAATGATGTCAGCACCTTGATCAAGTTTCTCGCGAATCATCCGGCACACTTCATCCCGATCGAGACTCCCATCAGCAGAAAAAGAATCATCGTTCACGTTAATGATCCCCATGATCAAGGGGCGCGCCCCAATCTCTAATTTCCGATCGATAAATGACAATTGCACCACGCAGCCATCGCAGATTCACGAGAAATTTTCCACCTTTTTCCCATCACTTGTGCAAAGCATGTGCATTTTGATTCGACAAACCCGCCGCATTCACGAGGAAGTTGACACAAGCCAAAGAGCCCAGCCCCCACTAAAACGGGCGGTAAACACTACAAATCCGCCAAAAAATCGCAATTGCCACGACAGGAGCCGCAATTGCGCGGGAAGGTGTCACAAAACGAAAAGTCAACACTTGCAACCGCGCCGTCAGGTCTAGCAATTACAGTGGCGGTTTTCACAATAGCTCGGTCAGCTACCGCATTTTCAATTTTATGCCTTCGCAATTGCGCGGGAAGCTCTTGCAATTGCTTCGGCAGGTCTTGCAAACGCCCGGGAAGCTCTTGCAATGGCATCTGCACTGATTCAAACGAAGCCGTCAGCTCCCGCAACAGCGTTGGCATCCTTCGCAACAACGTCGTCACTCTTGACAATGAAATCGACACAAGCAGCAACCAACGGAGAAATTTTATCAACAGAATCTAACACTTCTGCATTGACTTCTCTAACATTTGCGCTAGTGATTCAAACGTCATGAAAAACATCTATGTCAACCGACTCGACATGTGCCGCACAGTCAGCAGCTTGCTCAAAGATGCAACTCTGCAAACCGTCTGGCAAAACCAAGCGCCGCTGGTTTTCACCACGAAGGCCACACTTTTACAAAATGCCATTGAGGATTTCGCCGAGACCTCCGCTGCGCAAGAAAAACTCATCACCGGTCATGCCGCCGACAAAGAGCGTGAAGAAACTGAACTCGAAGACCTCAGTCACGAAATCGGCCAAGCCCTCGCCGATTATTACTACGATACCGAGCAAGACGAAAACGCTCACGTAGTCGAATTTTCCGCTAGTTCATGGCGTCGTCTGCGCGATGAACAACTCCTTAACCGTAGCCGCATTCTTGCCGGCAAACTCAGCCAGGCCCTCGCCGCCGATGCAGCTAAACTTGGAGACTACGGACTCGATTCAACAGACATCAACGCGCTCTATGCAAGCATCGAAGACTACGCAAATGCCATCGCTACTCCGTCCCAAGCCATCGCCACCCGCAAGGCCTTGACCGCATCACTACGGGGAAAATACAACGTCATCAGCGATCTTCTCGGCAGCATGGACAAACTCGTCTTGCGCTTTCGGAATACCGCTCCAGGCCGTTCCTTCGCCGCACAATGGCAAGCCGCCCGTGTGATCCGTGATCGCAGCCAAGCCGCGAAAACGAATCCACCCAGTGCAACAGACTCACCCGCAAATCCAGCCTGATCAAAAATGAGCTTGACGGTTTGATGAAAAAAACGACAACCTAACCGCGCTAACAAACAATATTTTCATACCAACCCCCAATTTTCTTTAGAAATACAGAAATACAAAAAACAACAACTGCTTTTGCGATAAACAAAGGCTACAAAGGGTCACCTACGAAACCGCGAATTTTACTATGGCCCTCAGACACACGCCTACGCGCCCACTCGGCGCGGCTTGGCACGTGTCTGAGGAGGTGCTTCGCGGTACCTGTAGGTGAGCGTGATCAAGTCGCGCTCTTTTTTTATCGGCATCGCT
>CANHKJ010000255.1 GCA_947460915.1 Verrucomicrobiia bacterium | reverse complement strand
GAAAAATACTTCGGATTTGTTAGGGGAAATGGCGGTTTTTTTCGGGGCGCAGGCTTTTCTGCCTCGGGTTTCTGCCGAGCAGGAAAAAGAATTGTTTCGCGCAGAGGCGCAGAGACGCGGAAGAAGAAGGGAGATGATGAAATTTTTTCTGTCAAAAAACTCTGCTTCCCTGATTCTCTGCGCGAGATGGATGGCGGATGAGTTTGCCTTTGATCATTATCTTCCGCCGCTGAGGCCGGAGATGGTTTGGAAGATCGAGGTGAAGATCAGATACATCATGCTGCCGATCAGGCCTGCCATGATCACGAGGATCACGGGGGTGACGAGGGCCATGAGGCGTTGCATGTCTTTGGACATTTCGCGGTCGTAGCGTTCGGCGGCTCGGCGCAGGGAGGTGTCGATTTTGCCGGTCTGTTCGCCCACGGCAATCATGTCGATGAGCAAGGGCGGAAAGGCTCCGACGCGGGTGAGAGCTTTGGTGAAGGAGCGACCATCACCGACCTGGGCGATGACGGTATCAAGGTTTTTGCGCATGACCAGATTGCCTGTGGCATCGCGGGAGAGTTCGAGCGAACGCAGTAGCGGCAGTCCGTTGCCGACGAGGTTGGCCATGGTTTCGAGAAACTGCACATAGAAGCGGCTGGAGATGAGTTTTCCGAAAAGTGGCATGCGCAGCTTCATGCCATCCCAGGCGAAGCGGTTCTCGGGATTGTCTTTCCAGGCTTTAAAAAAGATCGCGCCAGCGACGAGAACCAAGGTGATGACATGCCACCATTGCTTGAGGAAATCGGAGCCCGAGATCATGATTTGCGCACCGAGAGGGACCTTGGCACCAGGGGTGCTTTGGATCAGCGAGGTGAGCTGGGGAATGAGCGTTGTGACGAGCAAGATCGAGACGCCGATGCAAGAAAGCACAAGGAAAGCGGGGTAGATGAGGGCGAGAATGAACTTGGATTGCAGTTCTTGGATCGTCTTGAGATAATGCGCTTGGCGGCGGAGAATGGTATCGAGCGCGCCCGAGGCTTCACCTGCGGCGGCGAGGCTGCAATAGAGCTGATCGAAGCCCGCGCTGGTGCGGCGCAGGGCATTGGAGAAGTTCATGCCATCGCGCACGTCTTGGCGCAGGCGGGTGGCGATGGCTTTGAGGTTGCCGAGCTCTTGGCGATTTTCCATGGCGAGCAAGGCGGGTTCCAGCTGGAGGCCGCCGCCTAACATGTCCGAGAGCTCCTCGGTGAACATCACCACCTCGGCACGTTTCATTTTCAGCAAGCCCTCGGTTTTTTCCGCTGGTTTTTCCTTTTCCGTAGAGGCACTGCCACCACTGCGAGCGACAGGTTTTGCCGCAGGCTTGGACGCAGGTTTTGCCTTGTTTTGCTTGGCAGAAACGGCATTGACGGCGCTAGCTTCCTTGATGGAAACGGGCTGCAGGCCTTTTTTGTCGAGCAAACGCAGAGCCTCGGTGCGATCAATGGCATCGATGTCGCCAGTGCTGACGCTGCCTTTGCTATTGAGAGCTTTGTAGGTGAAAACGGGCATTTTGGTGGAAAAGCTGAAAGGCTGAAAACTGAAAAGCTGAAAATTTTTGAAGATGCAAAAATTAGTCGTCTTGAATGTCGGTGGAGGTGACGGCGATGATTTCTTCGATGGTGGTCAGGCCTTGCATGACCTTGTGCCATCCGTAGTAGCGCATCGGCAGGTAGCCATCTTTGAGGGCTTGGGCGCGGATTTCGGCAGCAGGGGCACGGTGGGTGACCATTTCTTGGATCGCAGGGGTGATGATCGCGGCTTCGTAGATGGCGAGTCGGCCTGAGTAGCCAGTATTGCGGCAGCGGTCACAGCCTTTGGGCGTGTATGCCTGGCCGGCAATGTCGTGCGGGATGCCGAATTCGTCGCGTTGGAGTGTTGTGAGCTCGCGCGGCACTTTGCAATGCGGGCAGAGTCGGCGCACCAGACGTTGGGCGAGGAAGGCGCGGACGGCGGCGGCGACGAGGAAAGGTTCCACGCCCATGTCGATGAGACGGCTGAGGCCTCCGAGGGCATCATTGGTGTGGAGAGTGGAGAAAACCAAGTGACCGGTGAGCGAAGCGCGGATGGCGATCTCGGCAGTCTCCAGGTCACGAATTTCTCCGATCATCACGATGTTCGGGTCGGCACGGAGGATCGAGCGCAGGGCGGTAGCGAAGGTCAGGCCGATCTCTGATTTCACAGCGATCTGCATCACGCCAGGGAGCTTGTTTTCCACGGGGTCTTCCACGGTGACGATGCGTCGATCCGGGTGGTTGACCTCGGTGAGGAAGCTGTAAAGGCTGGTGGATTTACCGGAACCGGTGGGGCCGGTGATCAAAATGATGCCGTTGGAAAGGTGGAGCAGGGCCTCAATGCGTTTGCGCACAAAGGATTCCATGCCGAGTTTTTCCAAGCTGAATTTCTCTTGGTTGAGCAAACGCAGGGAAACGCTTTCGCCCTCGACGGTGGGGACGGTGGCGACGCGGACGTCGATGGTCTGGCCTTCGAATTGCAGGTTGATACGACCGTCTTGCGGCATGCGGCGTTCCGCGATGTCGAGGCGCGACATGATCTTGAGACGGGCGATTACGGAGCTTTGCAGGGCCTTGATGTTTTCCGGCACGGTGACCTCGACGAGTTTGCCGTCGATGCGGTAACGGATGCGCAAATTGGTGCTGAGCGGCTCGACGTGGATGTCGGTGGCGTGTTGCTCCAATGCCTCGCGAATGATCTGGTTGACGAATTTCACCACGCTGGCTTCTTCATCGTCGTCGTTGTCGATGACGTTGGCTTCATCGTGGGATTCGAGGCGCTCGTAGTCGAGATCGCGGCCTTCGAGAATTTGTTCGAAGGTATCAGCACCCACACCGTAAAGGCGGCGCAGGGATTCGTGAATGCGGCGGCGCGATGCCATGCACCAATCGATGGGCAGATTGAGTTCTTGTGCCGCGGCTTGACGGGCGACAAGATTGAAGGGATCGAAGGTCGCGAGAGTGAGACGTTTTTTGTCACCTTCTTCGGTGATGGCGATGGGCAAAAGACGATGGCGCAGCGCAATGCGAGGACCACAGAGTTCGCGGAGCGGCAAGGGATGCTCGACGGGAGGAATGCTCTCCAACCATGTCATGCCGATGTCATGAGCGAGCTCACGAAGGTATTTTTCCTCATCGACGATGTTGGCATCGAGGATGTCATCCAAGGGAGAACGTTGGCGAAGCGAGGAGGCCTCGATCACTTTTTCCAAGTTTGCAAGATCATCGCAGCCAGTACGGCGTGCGGGGGCTATCAGTAATTCCATCATGGTGACAAGACTCTTGTCTTAGAAAAACCGCCACTTGGCAAACTTGTCTTGGAAAAATGTTTTTTCGGGTGGCATTTCGCGAAGGTGAGCTTATTGCGTCAGAACATCAGCTGCTGGCGACAGCAAAAAATGCGTGTATTATGCGAAACGGGCGAAGCAATCAATGTGTCGATAAATCACGCATTCCAATTCCGCTAAATGCTAACAACAATCTGGCAGACGCCACGTCAGATGACCAGCAGATGTGAATTCTCGCACCAAGCCCGCCGCGCATGGCGCGTGACGGTGACAGGGGAAAATTTCGATTACTTAGCGGCCTTAGCCCAGGAGTCTTTGAGGCCGACGCTGCGGTTGAAGACGGGCTTTTGTCCGGGGAGGTGATCTTTGCGATCGGCGACGAAGTAGCCGGTGCGCTCGAATTGGCAAAAGCCGCCGGCTTCCATGGTGGCCAGTGCGGGTTCGATTTTCGCCTGGAGGATGCTGAGCGAATCGGGATTGAGTGCGCTGAGGAAGCCTTCTTCTTGGTCGTCGGGGTTTTCGACGAGGAATAGGCGATCATAAAGGCGCACTTCGGCATCGTGGCCGGTGGCGGCGTCCACCCAGTGGATGGCGGCGCGGCACTCGACGCCTTCGGGGGCATTGGCTCCGGCGGTGCCTTTGAGCAATTCGCAACGGACTTCAGTGACGATGCCGTCGGCATTTTTCTCGAAGGAGAGGCATTTCATGATGTCGCCGCCGCGCAAGCGCACATGGCGACCGGGTCCGAGGCGGTAGAATTTTTTCGGCGGATCTTCGAGGAAATCGTCTTGCTCGATCCAAATCTCACGACCGTGGGAAAGCGTGCGGGTGCCCCATTCGGCGCGCTCGGGATGCTCTTGCACCTCGGCATTGATTCGCTCATCGGCCGCGACATTTTCCAATACCACTTTCAAGGGGTGCAGCACGGCCATGCGGCGGGGTGCCTCGCGATTGAGGTAGCTGCGTACTTCGAATTCTAACAGATCGACGGAGGTCGTGCCGTTGAATTTGGTGATGCCGATGCGTTTGCAGAATTGGCGGATGGCTTCGGCGGGATAGCCGCGACGACGCAGACCAGAGATCGTCGGGATGCGAGGATCGTCCCAACCGCTGACGAGGCCTTCTTTGACCAGTTGCAGCAGCTTGCGCTTGCTCATCACGGTGTAGGTGAGATTGAGGCGCGCGAATTCGATCTGACGCGGCTTGGCGGGCACGGGGCAATTTTCGATCACCCAATCGTAGAGCGGACGATGATTTTCGAACTCGAGGG
>CANHKJ010000254.1 GCA_947460915.1 Verrucomicrobiia bacterium | reverse complement strand
TAGGCGGCTTCCTAGGGAATAGGATCACGCGAAAGAAATGACATTGCCTAATGAGGGAAGGAGCGCGGACTTTAGTCCGCATCTTTCATCAAAGCAGGCGGACTGAAGTCCGCGCTCCATCAAGACGATCACTTCCTCAGCCCATATTCACTAGCGAATTCCTTCGCCTCATCACTGTCTCTCGGAATGCATTGATAAATGGTCAGCAGCGCCTTGGTGCGGTCGGGGCCTTGGGGGAGAGTTTGCAGCCATTTCCTGGCGTTCTCTGGATCATACGGATAGGTCTTGGCGGCGTAGGCTCCTGCGACTGCGGTTTTCTCGGGACTGTTGGGTGAACTGATGAGCCAATCGCCAACAGCTTGGTAGTCTTTCTCTGTCCACTGAGTGGCGAGATCGTAAGCTCGTTGTTTCGAGGCCTCGTCAGGCATGTCGTTTTTTGTGAGCCAATCGAGCCATTGGGCCGTGTCGCCGACTCGCACTTTCTCTTGCATGTCCTTGGTGGCAGCGACAAGTTCCTCACTTGATAGATTCGCTGATGCAATCCAATCGGACAATTCAATGAAGGAACCCTTTGCGTCGGGACGCCCGAAGGCCAGCTCGCTCAGCTTACGATTCACGAGTTCCTTCTGTTCAAGGGTAGTAGTGGCAAAGTATCTCATTTCTTCGAGTAACTCAGCCCGTTGGGATGGGCTACCCGTCCCAAATTGCAAAGCTCCGCCGATGTACTTGGATTGAAATGCGGGCGGTGATTCTGCCAGACATTCGAATACGATTTGGAGATCCTTTTCTTGAGCGCTGTAGTAGTAAATCAGATAGGAAAATGGATCATACGTCTTTTCATCGCCGATACCAAAGAGCTCGGGAGATTTAACCATCATCCGGGTCATTTCTATCGGGTCATTTTGAATAAAAACCTCCCTGATGTAACGATTAAGATCCTGCTTGGTCTGCGAATTCAGGTCAGGATTGTTTTTGCATTCTTCGATAAACTGTTTGATCCCTGCGGGATCGAGAGTCGCCAAGCTACTTTTTAGATCCGCCTCTAGCCTTTGAAATTCTTCACCGAACGCTGCGACTGGCTCCTGAGCGGCTCTGATCGATAGATCAAAAAAATCGATAGATAGCTTTTTTGCTTTTTCTTGCTTCGCGCGGTCTGCCGTGCTCCGCTCGATGTTGATGGACGACTGGATATCAAGGCTGGGATTTGCCACGACCTGTTTCAGGAGTTTTTCCCTTGTTGCTTTCTCGTTCGAATATTGTTCCTTTTCCCGCCATCCCAATAGAGCTGCGGCAAACACGATCAAAGCGGAAATGATGAGCGAACGAATCATGGCTTAATTCAGCTTTTGCAGCAGTTCATTGCGGAGCGCGACATCGCTGATCTTCGCTGCCAGCTCTCGTGCTCTGTCTTTTGGAAAAGTGCTACTGCCATTCGCGCTTCCCTCAATCAAGGGAACCAAGAGTTCGTCTGCCGCACCTGAACCAAGGTAATCATTTGCGGCCTTCTCGACAAAATCATAAGACTCAGGGCTATTTGCTCCTTTGACGAAAGCTTGAAGTGCCATTCCCGTTGCTCGATCAGCGGAGGAAGGGTCGACCTCTTGGATCCATTTGCGATTTTTGTCGAATTCTTCACGACGCGGGTCTCCGCCACCACTGGCTCTCATGGCACGATATTCCGCAAACTCCGAGAACTGTTCTGCTAAAAGGGCGGTGCGTTCTTCCGGGGTGACCGCAAACTTTTCGAGGCTCTTCTTGGCATTTTCCGGATCGCTATCGTATTCAATTCTGAAATTATATTCAAAAACACTCGTTTCTCTCAGTAGGGCCATATACTCCTCCGTAGGCATGGTCTTGCGAAGCAAATCAACCAACGGTTGTCTCTTCTCCTTGGGAATTACATCCACGTAATCGCCAAAGCGTCCGCGCAAATCCGGTGGAAAATTGTTCATGATCTGCTCAGCGGCCGTTGGATCAGCATCGATCAAGGACATGATAAATGCCGATTCAAAGGGGACCCTAGCGGGAGAGTTTCCATCAAGGGTCTTATCGAAAGTTCCCAATGTAAGTTGGCGCTCATACCAATTCGTGGCTGCGTCGGGATCTCTGGCAAGCCACTTATCGAACGATCCATAACCGCCGAGGACAACCCCACCATCCTGGTTTCTTGCAATATATTGGCTAAACGCAAATTCGGGATTTTTCTTTTCGAGTTCTTTCAGCATCACCAATTCGAGTTCATTGCGAAATGGCGCATGAACAGGGAGTGTGGCCATTTCTGTATAAGCTCTCGTGAGCTCGTCTCCGTTCATTTCGGATGCCAACGTTTCGAGCCTTTTCCAAGCCGCCGTGTATCGATATCTGGTTGCCAGCTCATCATTATTCGAGAGAACGAGTCTTGTCCAATCCCGGGAGGTAGCCACCCAGTCGCCTGAGGGATTGTCTCCATTAGCCAGTGTTTTTCTATCGCGCTTAGGCCTAGTGGTATTCCGCCCGGCATCGGTGCGATTGTTTTGAGAAAGAGAAGAACTGCGGGAGCTCGTCAGCCTCTCCCGCATCACTGCATTCTCCTGCGCTACTGCGTCAGTTGATCTACGCAAGTTGGTAAGCCACACGATCGCAACGCATAGCGCGATCAGTGGTGGAACAACGTGTGAGAACTTCATGATATTTTTAAGTTAAAATAAAAAGTATCGATTGCAAAGGGAAGTTCGCAGAAAACCTCAGGGCGGATTCAAAAAAATCATTTATCTAGGAGGCGCACGTGAGAGCTCTTAAGGAAGAACTGTTCGCCCAATGGCATGAACGGTGCCATCTGGGTCTCGATATTTGATAGAGTAAGTCCCCGGTGAAACTCCATGAACTTCGACATAACCCGGATAGCCGCTTTTGCCGTTAGAACTGGTAAAGCTCGCAGTTAGGAGAATGTCAGCCCCTGAAACATTGGCATCGACCGCGTCGATCCACTGGCCCGAATGCACGATCTCCGTCTCGAATTCAATCGGTATCTTATATGATCCGGAGCCGAGTGCAGCAGGTGCACCGATGGTAATTCCGCCTTTGGCAAAGAAGTCGCGTGACTTCTCTTCCGAACAACTGACTGACGCAATGACGGCCAGAATGAGTGTGGTTTTGATGATGTGTTTCATTTTCTTAGCGCTTGAAATAGTTTTCATATTTTTGGGCTGAGTCGGCGCAACAAAAACTTGATGGCGAAAGCAATGGCAGCACCAACCAAGCCTGCCGGAATTCCGATGATCACCATGTAAAATAGGGGTTCGTCCCACAGTGCTGACTCACCCACTCCGCCAGTTGCCGCCACATGCAGCCGGCTGAAAAAATCTGGCAAGATATCCGCGCATCCAATCAATGCGGCGATCACGAAGCCTCCAAGGCTCCACAGCCAAATACTGCTATCATGCTTTCGGCCCGACGCCTTCGTGATGATCTTGTTCATTGGTGATACACTATCACGTTCACCAGAGCATCACAAATTGGAATATTCGATTCATACATCATTTTTATCGATGATTGCTCATTGAGAAATTGATAATTTTGATGGTAACTTCGCGTTGGCATTCTTTGAAAAATACAACACTTTCGGCTTGGAACTCATAGCCAAATTCCTAAGTTCATTTTCCATTTACGAATCCCCTTTCCTATCTCACTTCTGCTCTTGAGACTTACCTGGCAGCAGTCCCTTACGCCGCTGTGAAGACGGATTCAATTTTTCTGCGCCATCGATTTCAGCGGGGATCAAATGAATGGCATCAAGCATGACGAAACCCATTGTTCCCGTCGTGCCGATGGTCACCACCGTTTCTTGATCGGACACCAAGGGCACCGAGCCAATCAAACGATAGGTAGAACCAGCTGGGCGGGCAGCAGTTTGATCGATGGAAAAGCTCGTTTGTTTTGTTCCGCTAGAAAAGGCCACCGGCACATTAGTGGCACGACTGGCATCATGAGTATAGGCCATGCTGACTTGATAGATCCCCGCTCGCGGTGCGGTGAAACGGAAGGTCGCAGTGGCTGAGCCGTCATTTACCACATCTTTCGATCCCGCATAGCGATAGCCCGCTCCAATGAAAGGTTTCAAGGTGGTCGAACTCGACCAAGTGCCCGCCAACTCCGCAGTAGAATCATCGAGCGCAATCCCTGCGCCCAGTCGAAATTCCGTAGGAAGAGCAAGCACTTGCCCTTGCGCCTCGAGCCTTGGTTTTAAAATATCATAAGGCAAATCTTGGACCGCAACATCCTTGTTTTTTGTAAGTGCCGCCGCGATGCCCGCGCTCTGGCCGATGAGCATCCAGGTCGCCTCGATGCGCAGTGATGACATCGCCACATGAGTGCTGGCCAATGCCACCGGCACTAACAAGTTATCGCACTCGGCCTCGATAGGAAGGATCGCTCGATACGGCACTTGATAGGGGTAACCAATCCGCTGCGGCATCTGACGCACGGGAAAAATGGTACCTTCATTGATCACCTTGCCATCCGGTTGAATCACACGACGGCAGTCATGCGAGTCGATCGGGAATGATGAAATCATGATCGGGTCAGGCTTGGTGATGTTTTTGAAAATG
This sequence comes from Verrucomicrobiia bacterium, assembly GCA_947460915.1. Lineage (GTDB taxonomy): Bacteria > Verrucomicrobiota > Verrucomicrobiia > Verrucomicrobiales > Akkermansiaceae > UBA956. The sequence continues at coordinate 38 of CANHKJ010000254.1, read as the reverse complement.
TCATTCTGGGTCAAGACATACAGGCCGCGCATGCGACG
>CANHKJ010000253.1 GCA_947460915.1 Verrucomicrobiia bacterium | reverse complement strand
TGCCAGTGGTTACGAGGCAAAGGTCGCCGCGGAGCGCAGCCAACGCCGCATTGATCTTGGCATGAGCACAGGATCAAGCTATGCATAAACCTCAACGCGATGAGTGACGTGGAGAAGCTGTTAGAACTTTCGGAAATCAAAAAATCCTTTGGTGCGGTACGCGCGCTGAAGGGCGTTTCCTTTGAGTTGAAGGCGGGAGAAGTTCACGCATTGCTCGGCGAAAACGGCGCGGGCAAGTCCACCTTGATCAAGGTCATCACGGGAGCGCATGCACCGGATTCGGGCACATTGACGGTAGCAGGGCAAGCAGTTGCGGCATTGACTCCATCCAAAGCGCAGGAATGGGGCATCGCCTGCATTTACCAACAGCCGGCGTTGTTTCCTGATCTGAGTGTCTCGGAAAACATCGGCTTACGATTGAAAAAATCAGCCGCGTTTGCCAAGGTCGATTGGGGCAAGCAACGCGAAGTCGCAGCGAAACTGCTAGAGCGGATCGGTGCCGAAATTTCGCCCGATGCCGAGGTAGCGAGCCTCTCGATGCCTGAGCAGCAGTTGGTGGAAATCGCCTGCGCGCTGGGCTCTGGAGCGCGCATCGTGATCATGGATGAGCCGACGGCCTCGCTTACGCAAAAGGAGCAGCATTTGCTTTATGCAGTAGTGCGCGATTTGCGCGATTCGGGCGTGGGCGTGGTCTACATTTCGCATCGCTTGGAAGAAATTTTCGCGTTGGCGGATCGTGTGACGGTATTGCGCGATGGCGAAAGCGTGGGCACCCATCCGGTGGGCAGCTTGACGGAAGCGCAGATGATTCAATTGATGGTCGGCCGTGAGGTGAGCGCCATTTATCCACCAGCCGAAAGCGCCCCGGGCGATGTGGTTTTGGAAATGCAGAGCGTGAGTTGTGCCGCAAGTGGCATCGCCGATGTTTCACTCACGGTGCGGGCGGGAGAAATTCTTGGCATGGCAGGTCTGGTCGGCGCAGGGCGCACGGAGCTAGCACGCATTTTGTTCGGCATCACCCCAGCGAGCAGTGGCAGCATTCGCTTGGAAGGAAAAACGATTAGCATTGGCAATCCTCAGGATGCAATCGCCCAGGGCATCGCCTATGTGCCGGAAGATCGGCGCAAGCATGGCGTGATTCTGGATCTGCCGATCGCGCACAACATCACGATGGCGATTCACCGTCGCATTTTCCCTCAACATTTTTTGCTTAAGCAGGCGGAGCAAAATTTGGCCGTGGAGATGATCCGCGATCTCGGCATCAAGGCCTTCGGTCCCGAGGCACCTGGTGGTTCCTTGAGCGGTGGCAACCAGCAAAAAGTCAGTGTGGCTCGATGGCTGGCGACAAAACCGCGCTTGTTGATTCTCGATGAACCGACACAGGGCGTGGATGTGGGAGCCAAGAGTGAAATTCATAAAATCATTCGCCGCCTCGCGAAAGATGGCTTGGCGGTATTGATGATTTCCAGTGATTTGCCAGAAGTGTTAGGCATGAGTGATCGTGTCGCCGTGATGCGCGGCGGACGACTCGTGGCGATGGTGGATGGTAAAAAAGCCGAGGCTGCGAGCATCATGGCCGCGGCTCTTGGACACTCGCACAGTGATAGCGAAAAAGGTCAGGAGGGAACACGATGAAAAAGTATTCGCGCGAATGGAGTGTGGCGGCGGCCTTTGGATTGTTGATGTTGTCGTTGTTGATTGTGGCACCGCACTTTTTCCAGTGGCAGCCCTTGCTTTCACGGGTGACCTCGCAGATGCCCGCCATGGTCGTGGCGCTGGGTGTGGCAATGGTGATCATTTCCCGGCAAATCGATATCTCGATCGGCGCGCAATTCAGCATGTGCGCGGTGATCGCCGGGCTCGTTGCGGCATCGGGCTTGCCCTTGGGTGTGGCGATCCTCGCTGCCATTGCTGCTGGAGCCTTGATGGGAGCCTTGAATGGTCTTCTGGTCGCGTACTTGGGCTTGCCGAGCATCGTGGTGACCTTGGCAACGATGGTGACTTGGCAAGAAGCGCTGCGTTTGTGGCAACAAGGTCGTTTGCTGAATTTGCCTGAGGGCATTCAGTGGTTCGGACAAAGCCAAGAATCGGGACAGGCGATTGTTATTGGAGCGACGGCGCTGTTGTTGATTTTGTTAGCCTGGGTGATGAAGAACATCGCGGCGGGCCGTGCGATTTATGCGGTGGGCAGTGATGCCGAGGCGGCACGATTGGCAGGCATCAACCCGCAGCGCACGACCTTTGGGGTGTTTGTCAGCATGGGCGTTTTGGCGGCACTGGCTGCGGTGATGAACTTGGTGCAATCGCCACAGATTCAGCCGAGCTGCGGTGACGGCATGGAGCTCAAGGCGATCGCTGCGGCGGTGGTCGGCGGCATTGCGATCCGCGGTGGCCGAGGAACTCTCTGGGGCGTGTTGCCGGGCTTATTTTTGCTCGCCAACGTCAACCCTGCGCTGACGCATTTTCACCAGCCACCATACTGGGAAAAAGCGATTCAGGGCTTGGTGATCATCTTGGCCGTGGTGGCCGATGGTTGGAATCAGAAAAAACAATCGAATAACGGGTAAATTTACGATGTCGCAACCAACGAATCAACCGAAATGGACCGCCTTGCTCGCGAAGCATGAGACCGTGCTATTGGCGGTCATTTTAGTCGAAATTTTGCTCTTCCAGAATCTTGGTAGAAATTTTCTCGCCGAGAGCAATGTCTCGAACATCTTCCGGCACTCCGTGGAAATCGGCCTGCTCGCACTGGTGATGACTCCGGTGATTTTGACGGGCGGCATCGATCTCTCGTTAGGTTCGATGATGGGACTGTGCGCCGTAGTTTTCGGCCTGCTGGTCAAGCAATACGACGTCTCACCTTGGCTCGCGGCAGTAGCAGCCATTTCTCTGGGAGCTTTTGGAGGCATGGGAAATGCGTTTTTGATCACGCGCATGAATTTACCGCCCTTGATCGTCACGCTCGGCACGTTTTCGCTTTTCCGTGGATTGGCCGAAGCACTGACCAAGGGCTCCGAGGCGTATTCGGGATTTCCGCAGGGCTTCTTGAATCTCGGCAATGCGAATGTGCTCGGGCTACCTGCGCAATTGTGGGTGTTTTTCCTCGTCACTTTGCTCGTCTGGCTTCTGGTACACCGCACGGTGTGGGGTCGATCCCTGCAAGCCATCGGTTTTGCTCCGCAAGGCGCACGTTACGCGGGGATTTCCGTCGAGCGCAATACGGGCATGGCCTACATCTTGGCCGGAGCCATCGCGGGATTGGCTGCGGTGATTCTCGTGGCACGCCTCGGTGAAGCACGCGCCAACGTCGGTATCGGCTACGAATTGCTCGCCATCACCGCTGTCGTTCTCGGCGGCACGAGTATTTTCGGCGGATCAGGGAGCATCTCAGGCACCTTGCTCGGCTATGTGGCTATCGCCATCCTCAACAATGGACTGAGCCGCATCACCGCACATCAGATTTTTGACCAACCGGTATCCAGCGTTGCCCGCGAACTTTCTGGCATGCTCACCGGCCTACTGCTCCTCCTTGCCCTAGCTGCCGGAGTGTTGCTGAAATCACTTGCCACACGCCGCGCCCGCCGCCAATCTCTCGTCACGACAACTAATCCAACTCCATCAACCTGAATGAAAACCATCCCACGCATTCTTCCGCTTTTCCTCACCTGCATCGCCGCCGTTTCCATGGTCGGCTGTAAACCCAAAACCGCATCGGGTGAAGGTGAAAAACTCACCATCGGCCTGCTTCCCAAGAGCAAAGGCAATCAGTATTTTGTCACTTGCGAAAAAGGCGCACGCCTCGCCGCAGCCGATCTCGGTGCCGAGCTCTTGTTCGATGGACCGACCAATACCGACCCTGCAAAGCAAAATGAAATCGTCGAGAACTGGATCTCCCTCGGCGTGGACGTAATCGCCGCCGCCTGCGAAAACAAAGATGGCATTTCCACCGCTCTGAAAAAAGCCCAGCAGGCAGGGATCAAAGTCGTTACCTACGATGCCGACGCTCAACCTGATGCTCGTTCGTTTTTCGTCAATCAAGCCACGGAACAAGGCATCGGCGATCAGTTGATGGACACCGCGGCTGAACTCACGGGAGGCGAAGGCGAATTTGCCATCATCACCGCCACACTGACCGCCGCCAATACCAACGAGTGGATCAAATACATCAAAGAGCGCCAAGCTGTGAAGTATCCGAACATGAAATTGGTCGAGGTGAAGCCCTGCGACGACCAAAAAGACAAAGCCCAGCAAGAAACCACGAACTTGCTCAGCGCCTATCCTAACTTGAAAGCCGTCATCGCCGTCTGCTCACCAGGCGTTCCCGGAGCTGCTGAAGCCGTCAAGCAAGCCGGCAAAGCAGGCCAAGTCAAAGTTCTCGGCCTTGGTCTCCCAAGCGAAAACAAAGCCTACGTCAAAGAAGGTGTCACCCAGGCTGTGGTGCTCTGGAAAGTCGAAGATCTCGGCTACCTCACCGTGCAAGTGGCTGCTGCTCTTGCCGAAGGCAAACTCCAAGCAGGAGCTACCGAATTCGATGCCGGAAAACTCGGCAAGCTCGAAATCCAAGGCGATAACGTCTTGCTCGGCAAGCCCTTCGTTTTCACCAAAGAAAACATCGATCAGTTCGA
>CANHKJ010000252.1 GCA_947460915.1 Verrucomicrobiia bacterium | reverse complement strand
TTAGCTCGATCAGGGCTGCCGCAACAAGCCCAATATGCGGCCGAGGCGCGAAAATACGCACATCTTTCGCCAAGCGGCGCGGAGCATCAGAAAATCACTTTTGTCACAATCCGCCCATGACAGCAGCGAAAACAATTACGGCATTTCACCACTGGCTTCTTGATGGAGCGCCTGATACCAAAGGGTACTTGCACGTGATTGTGCTGCATGGGGTAAAAAATCAATCGAGCCTGTCGCATGACATTGCACACTACTTGAACGAATATGATTCCGAGGCTCACGGGAATTGGCTCGCTCCCTCCCAACAATTGATTGAGGTCATTGCTGGTGATGCCTCGCAGCGGAAATTGTTAGGTGTGGATGAAGCCTGTTCCAAGTGCCCACCTACTGGCCCGTGTGGTCAGCGCAAGGTGATCAAGGGCTTGGCCCTGCATGGTCACGTGGTGCTGGATTCGATTCATTCCCCAGCTGCCACTGTGGATCTTGATGGCGTATTTCACGTTTCACTCGCTCCTGGTAACAAAGACTGCCACATGCGTCTTAATCCCGAAAAATTCAATCAACGCTGTCTCGCTCCGATCATCAGTGATGTTTATCTCGAATGGTTGCACTGCACCTATCGCCAGCCCCGTGCATCATGAAAAGATACGCACAGTCTATCGGCATCCATGCTGAGATAAATTGCCGCACCCGATTCATCATTCACCTGTCATGAACGTTCTCGCCCTCACCATTCTGATCAGCGCCTGTCTCGGGGGCATATTCATTCTCTGTTTTTTCGGGCACGTCAGGGCATCTCGCCGATCCTCCCTGGAGCGGGATTCCCTGCTTCCTCTCGATAACAACAGGTCAACGAAGTAATCAACCTACAAGCTTTATGAGCCAAGGAAATACCAAAACAACCATAACATACGACGATACCTCCGTCCGTCAGTTTATGATCGCCTCCATTATTTGGGGCATCGTAGGCATGCTCGTCGGGGTGATCATCGCCACCCAACTCTCATGGTGGCAAATGAACGGAAAATTTCTCGAAAGTATCTCTTTCGGGTTATTCAAAGGAGAGGGCCTGCAATACATCACCTTCGGTCGCCTAAGACCGCTGCACACCAATGCGGTGATTTTCGCATTTGTGGGCAACATGATGTTTGCCGGTGTCTATTATTCGACGCAGCGACTCTGCAAGGCTCGCATGGGCTCTGACCTGCTATCCCGCATCCATTTTTGGGGCTGGCAGCTGATCATTGTTGCCGCCGCCATCACTCTGCCTGCTGGTTTGACCCGCGGCAAAGAGTATGCCGAGTTGATCTGGCCGATCAATATCGCCGTCGCACTCATTTGGGTTGTCTTTGCGATCAATTTTTTCATCACTCTCGCGAAACGCAATGAACCCTCGCTCTATGTGGCGCTATGGTTCTACATCGCGACGATTGTGACGATTGCGATGCTCTATATCGTCAATCACCTTTCGATCCCCACTTCTTGGATTCATTCGTATCCAATCTTCGGTGGCCTTCAGGATGGTCTGGTGCAGTGGTGGTATGGACACAACGCGGTAGCGTTCTTTCTCACGACGCCGATCTTGGGCATCATGTATTACTTCCTGCCCAAGGCAGCCAATCGCCCTGTTTACTCGTATCGTCTCTCGATCATTCACTTCTGGTCCTTGGTCTTCATTTACATCTGGGCTGGTCCTCACCACTTGCTCAATACGGACCTCCCACGCTGGCTACAAAATCTCGGCATGTTGTTCTCTCTCATGCTATGGGCTCCTTCATGGGGTGGTATGCTCAATGGTCTGCTCACACTGCGGGGCGCGTGGAACCAACTCCGCACCGATCCCGTGATCAAGTTTTTTGCCGCAGGCATCACCTTCTATGGTATGTCGACATTTGAAGGGCCATTGCTCTCGATCCGTGCGGTCAATGCAATCTCTCACTACACAGACTGGACCATTGGTCACGTGCACTCCGGTGCGCTAGGCTGGAATGGATTCATGGCAGCTGCGATGTTCTATTGGCTTGCCCCTCGTCTATGGAAAACCAAATTGTGGTCCACAAGCTTGGCTAACATGCACTTCTGGGTCGGACTTGTTGGCATTCTGCTCTATGTCGCGGCACTCTGGACGGCTGGTGTTTCCCAAGCGTTGATGCTCAATCAGCTCGATGAGACTGGTTCGACGCTGAAGTATGAATTTGTGGAAACGCTGAAATCGATCCACATCGAGTATCTTCTTCGTTCGATCGGTGGCACTCTCTATCTCGTCGGCTTCATTCTCTGCGGCATCAACATTTGGATGACGGCTCGCTCGGGAGTTGCTACCAACGATACCGCTGAAGTCGCTGTTCTTCAACGCGAGAAGAAAGATTTCATGAGCTGGAAAGAATCGATCTTTAATGATCCACTCGCCTACATTTTCCTTGGCATCGTTCTCGTCTGTCTGTGGTTCTTCTTGCCAAAAGGTGCCAACATTGCCGCACTTGTGGCCGCGATCCTACTCTCGATCAAAGCAGTGATGTCCTTCCGCAAAAACGGCGAACAGTGGGCCAATTGGCATGAACGCCTGATCGAAAACTACCTGCCATTCACCTTGCTGGTGTTTGTCTCTGTAGCCATCGGTGGCGCTCTGCAAATCATTCCCTCGCTGGTGATCAATCGCGATAAAAACATCGAAGGCCGTCTCCAAGAGCTCTACACGCCGCTGGAACTTGCTGGCCGCGACATTTACATCGCAGAAGGCTGCTACAACTGCCACTCGCAGATGATTCGCACACTTAAGCCCGACGTCATGCGCTATGGCCGCACCGGAGTGGCCGATGATTACTCTCACCTCGGTGAGTCGATCTACGACCATCCCTATCAGTGGGGTTCCAAACGCACTGGTCCTGACCTTGCACGTGAGGGAGGTCCTCTCGCTCAAGGCGCGAAACACATGCGCATTGGTAAACGCGATAACGTCTGGCACTACAACCACTTCTTGAATCCTCGTCAGACGTCCGATGGATCGAACATGCCGAACTACCCATGGCTCTACGAATCGAAGACCGACTTCAAATCACTGCCGAAAAAAATCGCGGTGCAACAGAAAATCGGCGTGCCATGGCCTGCTATGACCAAGGACGAGATCGAGCAATCAGCTCGTGAGCAAGCCATGGAAATTGCCACAAACCTCGTGCAGGGCGGCGTCTTGCTCGATAGCAATGACAAACTGCAGGGTGATGAACTCCGCAATTACCTCTCCGAGCAAAAAGTCGTAGCGCTCATCGCCTACATGCAGAAGCTTGGTGCTTACAAGGAAGTCAAACGCGAGGGCGGCGTCCAAGCCAGCCCGCTCGATCCCGACTCCTATCGTCCAGGTAGCATGCCCGTCGAGAAACCCGCCGAAACACCTGCTGCCCCAACGCCAGCTAACTAACCGCTGATCCTCATGTTTAAACGAGTCATATTTGAAAACTGGACGGCCATTGCGCTGATGATCTCCTTTTCGTTCATCTTCGTCGTCTTCGTCTACGCCACGGTGCGCGCACTGCGCATCGCGGAAACCCGACGCGACCACTTGGCCTCTCTTCCGCTAGACTCACATGAGGAAAGCACTTCTTCCCACATTCACAACAACCGTTAACGATTATGTCAGACTCATCATCCGAACCAAAACGCGGGCACTTTGCCAAAGAAAAAGGTGAAGTCATTCTTCGCGAGCACGAATACGACGGCATTCAAGAATACGATCAAAAACTGCCCAACTGGTGGTTGTTCACATTCTACGGAGCCATCATCTGGTTTGCCGTTTACTGGTTCCTCTACTACCAGACGCCAACCTTCCGCACCGACCGTGAGAAAATCATCGCGGAAATGACCGCCATTCAGGAGAAAAAAGCCGCCGAACTGGAGAAAACACTCGCCAGCCTCGACGACCAGACGCTCATCAACGTATGGGCCGCCGATCCTGCGATCGTGGCCAGTGGTGAAGCCATCTACACCACCAACTGCGTCGCTTGCCATGCCGCCGACCTCAGTGCGACCATGGATGCCGGCGGGACAAAAATCCCCCTGCCTGGACGTTCGCTGATCGATGGCCAATGGACCTACGGTGGTAAGCCCATGGACATGTTCAAGTTGATCAACCAAGGTTCTCCTGCTGGATCACCTGGTCTCAACGGTGCACTCATGCAAGCTTGGGGACAAATGCTCACACCGAAGCAAATTGCCGAAGTGACAGCATTCATCATCGCGAAAAATCCGCAAGAGTTTCCTGTGACGCCCTAAACCGCACAGCAAGCAGAGCAACAGTCGCCCACCTCGCTTTTTTGCTAGGTGGGCGTTTTTTTGAGCAAAAATACGCATCAATCAAGCATCTGTCTCATAACCATGATTTTGGTGATAAGGTAGGGGGCGTTCCTCTCATCCTTATAGGGTTTTGCAAATTTCTGTGGATTTCACTGATTTTCGTCTTGCAATTTTGGGTTTTTGCGGTAAATTTCCCTTCCCCAACGTAAGATGGTGGTCGTAGCTCAGTTGGTAGAGCCCCAGATTGTGATTCTGGTTGTCGCGGGTTCGAGCCCCGTCGATCACCCCATCTTTCCCCTCGGATTTTGTGTATTACATAGCAATCACCGATGCATTCATGGGCGAT
>CANHKJ010000251.1 GCA_947460915.1 Verrucomicrobiia bacterium | reverse complement strand
GACGAGAGAATGACGAAGGGCACATTGACCTCGATGCCGCGCGAGGCGATGATTTGTGCAACGACTCCGGACAAAAAGGGCGCGAGAATTTTTAGCAAGGCGGCCATGCGTTCGCGGCGTTGACTGAGGTAGTGCAGCAGAAATGTCACGGTGCTGAGCGCCAGCGAGATCCACACATCGTGCAGATGATTCGACAACAATGCGGCAAATGCACCACCCGTGATGATCCAGGAAAGCCCCTGCATCCAGCGCGAATACAGCGGCGGTGAAGCGGCGAGCCGAGGCAATTGATCCATGCCTTCCTCAAGGCTGGTCTTGCCCGTGTGAATGCTCTCGATCAAGGAGTCGATCATCCACAAGCGACCGAGATTCATTTCGCCAGGCTCGACGCGTTCGATGTGAATTTGCTGATCCACTTCATCTTCTTGCCAAAACGCGCAAGTGAATCCTGTCGGGGTGAAAAGAAAGTGCCCTTGTAGGCCGACCATACGGCTGACATTGCCGAGATGTTTCTCGATGCGATGGCTCGATGCCCCGCAACTATGCAGTGCTCTGCCAAGCTGGATGACAAAACGTGTGCGCTTGCGGTAATCAGCAGAATCCATGAGGGTGAGGCGCTGACGCTATCGTGGGACTGAGGGGTTGACAATGCAAAAGGTCTCGCACAGATTGTCGGCGATGAATTCACTACGCATGGGAATTGTTGGAGTTGGCCGCATGGGCGCCAACATGGCACGTCGTCTCAAAGATCTCGGATACGTGATCGGAGGTGTGTATGATGTGCGTGCCGAATCAGCCGATCAATTGGCTGCGGAGCTCGGATGCCCCGCGCATCGCAGTCTAGCAGCTGTGACCGCGAGCGCCGATGTGATCCTCACGGTGATCACCGATGATGCTGCCATGCGCGGGATTTTCTCGGGTGATGATTCATTGCTCACGGATGCTGCGGGGAAATTGTTCATCAACTGCGCCACGGTCAGTCCTCAGGTGCATGAGGAAATTTCCGCTGCCTGCGATGCCGTCGGCGCTGCAGCTCTGGAGGCCTGCATGGCATCGAGCATCACACAAGCTCGCGAAGGCTCGCTGTATTTGATGATCGGTGGTCGTGAGAGTGATTTCCAAATAGCCGAACCTCTGCTCAAAGGCTTATCCACCGCACTGCGCTACGTCGGTCCCGTGGGTCAAGCGGCGAAGGTCAAAGCGCTCGTCAACATGGTGATGAACATCAACACGGCCGGACTCGCCGAAGGCCTTGGGCTCGGTGCGGCGCTCGGGCTCGATCTGAACATGCTCAAGGAAGTGTTTTCACAAACCGGAGCCAACTCGCGTGTGTTAGTCACGGATGGCGATGACATGATTGCGCGAGAGCACGATTGCTACTTCAGCGCCTCTCACGCAGCCAAGGACAGTGGCATCGCCAATGCTCTTGCCGCACAAGCAGGAGTGGCCGTTCCCTTGTCGCTGGCCACGCAAGCGCAATACGAAACGATGGTCAGCAAAGGCCTTGGCGAGCTTGATAAATCAGGCATCGCTGAGCTCACCTTCCCAGGTCGTGGTGCTTGAGATTTCTCACAAATATTTCTAACAACTTCGATGAATTCATTTTCCGAAATCCGCAACGCCCAAGGCGAAAGAATCGATGCCAGCTTTCACCCAGGTGAAAAAAATCAGACGCTGGTGATCCTCGGTCACGGTGTCACTGGTAACAAAGATCGACCACTGCTCGTCGCCTTGGCCGAGGGACTTGCAGCGCGCGGTTGGCCTTGCCTGCGCATCAGTTATTCTGGCAATGGTGATTCGGAAGGACCGTTTGCCGATTGCACGATCACCAAGGAAATTGCCGACCTGCAATCCGTCTTGGATGCTGTGCCAGCAGACACCAAGATTGCGTATTGCGGGCATAGCATGGGCGGTGCCGTCGGTGTGCTTACGGCGGTGCGCGATGAGCGGATTGCCTGCTTGGTCACCTTGGCTGGAATGGTGATGACGCGAGATTTTTGCCAACGCGAGTTTGGCGATGTCGTGCCTGATCAAGGTTGCATGTGGGAGGAAGAAACGTGCCCACTCTCGCAAGCCTACGTCGATGACCTTCATCAGCATGAGTCAACGCTCGCAGCTGCTGAGGCCATGATGGTGCCGTGGTTGCTTGTGCATGGCAGTGCCGATGATGTGGTGCCTATTTCCGATAGCGAGGCAGCATTCGCCGCAGCACCGCAGCCCAAAGAATTTCTCCGCATCGAGGGAGAGGGACATTCGTTCAGCGAAGCAAGCTATCCTCAAATCATCGCAGCCACCGCAGAGTGGTTGGCGCAACATGGATTCTAACTCAATCCCGCTCGTGTGAATCAGCATAGATCACACCCCACAACGTAAGCCCTTGCGCAGGAGCAATCATGCCGCAAGGGCGTTTTTCGTTAGGAGACAGCATCGCTTTGATTTCGCTCACAGAAATTTTCCCTTCGCCGAGTTGCACCAGTGTGCCGACGATCGCGCGACACATCTTGTAGAGAAATCCCTCGCCTTCGAGGATGATGGTGATTTCATGATCGATCGCGACGATTTCACAGCGATGAAGTCGGCGAACCGAGTTGCCCAGTTCGCCCTCACGTTTGACGGTGAACGAGCGGAAATCATGTGTGCCGATCAAGGCCGATGCCGCCTCACGCATGTTTGCGAGATCCAATCGCTTCGGCACATGCCATGCTCGATCGCGCAGCAGCGGATGCATCGCCGCATGATTCCAAATCGTGTAGCGATATTCTTTGCCTAGCGCATCGAAGCGGGCATCGAACGAATCAGTCACGGCCTCTACCTCCATGATGCGGATGGTTTCGGGCAATCGTGCATTGAGTTGCGCCGCAATTTGCAGAGTCGAAAATTTTTCGTTAGGCCATGTGCTGTGGGCGACGAGTCCCCGCGCATGCACTCCGCTATCGGTGCGGCTGGAGCTTACCAACTGTGCCTCGCAGGCAAAACACTGCTGCCACGCGCACTCGATCTGATGCGCCACTCCATGCTCCGCACGCTGCGAGCGCCAGCCCTCATACGATGTGCCATCGTAGGCGATGGTCAGCTTGCATATCATCCAATCAAATCACTGATCGACCCGAAGTCCGGCAGGAACAATCGCTTATACATTCGGCTCGCATAACCATCGGTCATTCCGGCGAGGAAGTCACAAATCAAGCGCGCCTTGTGCGATGTCTCGCTCGCTTGCTCGATTTCTGCCGCGGTATCGGCGTTGAGCAATTGGAAATTTTGCCCGTCGATGTGCCCCGGATGAATGTAGCGTTTTTCTAACAAATCCCACAGCGCGCGCAGCATGTGATTGCCCTTGTGCTCCAGTTGCTTGAGCTGCGGCGAGAGGAATACTACCTCGAAGGCCAATTTCTTGAACAATGCAGACTCCGCTTTCACCGATGGATCCACCAGCAAATGATAGCGATAGCGTTTGCTCTGGTGCGAGAGGAAATTCGTTTGCTCGATCAGCGATGTCGATTGAATGTAGCGGCCGATACGCTTGCCCACAAAGGGATCAACCCGGCACTTTTGAATTGCGATGATCAAATCACCCAGCGGCGTGCCGGCACTCGTTGCATGATTGTTTTTCTCAGCCCAGTAGATGATCTTGTCCGAGGTCAGAAATCCCGCGCGCACACTATCGGAGATGTCATTCAGTGAGTAAGCCGTATCATCCGCCCAGTCCATCACCTGGCACTCGATCGACTTGAAACCATCGCGCGCTTTGCCTGGCGGTAGTTCTAACGGAAAATCATTTTCGCCCAAAGCCCAATGCAGAATCTGGTGCTGATAGTCGTAAAGAAAATGATGCTGCGGCGTTTCACCTGTCGATGATTTGAGTTCGGTCCACAGCGATTTGTATTTCAGAATGCTATCCACAAACGCTCGGCTCGGGTCCATGCCCGTGCGCTTTGCCGAAAAAATCCGCTCGTGCAAAATGCGCAGCGTTTGTGCATTGCCTTCAAAGCCACCATGCTCGCGCATCAAGTAGTTCAGCGTGCGCTCACCGGCATGACCGAAGGGTGGGTGCCCCAAATCATGCGAAAGACAGGCCGCCTCGACGAGATCAGGATCGATGAAATGATCGGGTGTCAGCGGGCCATCCGCCTGAGAGAGCAGGAAATGACAGATCGCCCGGCCAATCTGCGCCACCTCTAACGAATGCGTAAGCCGCGTGCGATAGAAATCATACTCCCCACTCCAAAACACCTGCGTCTTGTTTTGCAATCGCCGAAACGTAGGCGTGTGCAATACGCGATCGCGATCAATCTGGAAGGCGGAGCGATAATCACCCGCATCCGACTTCCCCGATGGCCGCTCGATGTCCCAAGCGTTGTAAAACGTATTGCGCATGAGTGCGATCATACGCCGCCATCCGCGACGGGGAAAGGCAATTTATCATGCTTCACAACAGCCCTGAACCCATCAACATTACCTTACCATTTCAATGCTCCATGCCGTTCTGCCGAAATCACATCGCGCACACAATTTCCCTTGCCAAAGTCTGGTGCTCCCCGTATCAACTCCTCACCCACCACCCCAAGCGCGATTAGCTCAGTGGTAGAGCACATCCTTCACACGGATGGGGTCGCAGGTTCGAACCCTGCATCGCGCACCATT
>CANHKJ010000250.1 GCA_947460915.1 Verrucomicrobiia bacterium | reverse complement strand
GAAATGGCTGCTGCCGTTGGTGGAAATGCCGAAGTCTGTCGTCTAACGGGATCGATTGCCATTGAGCGATTCACCGGTTCTCAGATCCGCAAATTTTCGCAAATTGATGCCGCTGCCTATGCTCAAACCGAACGAGTGCATCTGGTGAGCTCGTTCATTTGTAGTGTGCTCGCAGGGACGCATGCGCCGATTGATTTCGGAGATGGCGCTGGGATGAATTTGATGAATCTCGCGGAACGTCAGTGGGATCACTCGATGCTTGAGGCCACAGCTCCAGGCCTCGGCGAAAAACTTCCCGCGTTAGCGCAAGCAGGTGCTGCCGTAGGTCCTGTTGCTGCTTATTTTGTCGAGCGCTACGGGTTTTCTAGTAATTGCACTGTGGGAGTGTTCACGGGGGATAATCCGGCATCTTTGGTTGGTATGGGAGCCACAGCACCAGGACAAGTGGTGATTTCTTTAGGCACCAGTGATACGTTTTTTGCCGGCATGAATGCTGCGCACACTGACCCACGTGGCTTCGGGCACGTCTTCGGCAATCCTGCCGGTGGTTACATGTGCCTTGTTTGTTTCCGCAATGGCTCGCTCGCTCGTGAGGCCCTGCGTGATCAATACCAATTGGACTGGTCTGCATTTGAGAGCGATGCGATGGCAAAAACTCCTCTAGGCAACGATGGCAATGTGATGCTGCCATTTTTCGGACCAGAGATTACCCCGCGCCGCGATTTCAATGCTCCTGTGCGCCGCGGAACTCATGAATTTGAATCGGGAGAAAACTCTGCAGCTCAAGTTCGCGCCTTGCTCGAAGGTCAGTTCCTGAATATGAAACGTCATACCGATTGGATTGGCATCGCGGCAGATCGCATCTTGCTCACGGGTGGTGCCTCGCGCAACGATGGAATCGCTCAAGTCGCGGCCGATGTGTTCGGCGCTCCTGTCGAGCGCTTAGCGATTGCCAATTCCGCAGCACTTGGCGCTGCGATCCTTGCTGCTGTTACCGATGGGGGATCAATGGCTGAATTGCAAAGCACATTTTGCCAAACTTCTGCTGGATCACGTCTCTCACCCCAGCCGAATGCTGATTACTCCGCGACGATGAGCAAGTTCGTGGAGCTGTTAGAAGCATAAGCATCCGTAAACTGATTGATCCTCATGAAAATTTCGTTGATTCTTCTCTCGCTGTTTCTTGGAAAGTTCGCTCAGGGGCAGTGGGTGGACTTATGGCCGGGGCAGGCACCAGGTGCAAAAACGCCAGCCGCTGGCTCGGAGAAAATCAATGAAGGAGGTCGCTATACCGATATCGAGAAGCCACAGTATCAGTTTTATCCTGCTCCCAAAGACAAGGCGACCGGTGCTGCCGTGGCGATTTTTCCGGGTGGAGGATATACAATTTTGGCCATGGACCATGAAGGTCATGCTTATGCCAAGTGGCTCAATGAGCTCGGGATTTCGGCAATGTTGGTGAAATATCGAGTTTCAGGAAAAGATGACTTCGGGTATTTTCATCCCGTGCCTTACTTGGATGCAAGGCGCGCCATTCGCACCTTGCGCTCGCGTGCAGTAGAGTGGGGGATCGACCCCCAATGCATCGGCGTGATGGGTTCATCAGCTGGTGGGCATTTGGCTAGCACTTGCGCTACACGTTTTCGCGATGTCTTTGCTGAGGAAACAAAAGATGCCATTGACCAATTGGACTGCCGTCCGAACTTTGCGGTGTTGATTTACCCCGTCATCTCGTTTGATGGCGCCATCGGCCATGGTGGTTCGCTTCGTCGTTTGCTTGGTCCTCAGCCCAATGCCAAGGAAATCACCGCACTTTCTGGAAACCTTACCGTAAGCGCGCAAACACCTCCGGTTTTTCTGGTGAGCACTGCGGATGATGCGGTCGATTGCCGAAATAGTCTGCTTTTTGCTGCAGCCTGCAAAGATCACAAAGTTCCTGTCAGCTTGCACCTGTTCGAATCTGGCGGCCATGGATATGGGCTCAATGGCAAAGGCGAGATTGCCGCCTGGCCCGGTTTGTTAAAGCCGTGGATTCTACGTGTATCCGTTAAAAAATAAACGATAACAGATTACGGTATTTCCCTACGCGGTTATCTCATTACTCCCAGATCCAAAAAGCGCACTTCCTAACCGAAGTGCGTTTTTTCATGTAAGGATTTTTTTGCCATGACGTATGATCTTCGACGTATGACTTATGTGTTGCGATTTTCTCGATGGATTGCTCCGTTGGCCTTGATCTTCTCTGCGGGAACGGCTGCTGCGGATGCTTTTGCTGAGAAGGTGGTGCCTTTGCTCGATCAGCATTGCTATCGCTGTCATGGAGAGAAAAGACAGAAGGGCGGTATTGAATTGCACCAGGTTAAGAATACGGAAGACGCCTATCGCTACCATCGCTTTTTGAAAAATGTGGCACAGCAGATTAAGACGGGAGAAATGCCGCCGGAGGATGATGTGGATGAATTGCCGACGAGCGAAGAGCGGGCCTTGATGGTGGCTGAGATCGAGAAAGTGATGGCGCACTTGAAAAAAGGTGACTTCCCGCGAAATCCTGGCAGGCCAACGATCCGACGGCTGAATCGCAATGAATACAACAATACCGTGCGCGATATGTTCGGCATTGGATTTTTGCCTGCGAACGAATTTCCCGCTGATGGGGCAGGGGGCGAGGGCTTTGACAACGTTGGTGACGTGTTGTTCGTCCCGCCCGTGTTGATGGAGAAATATCTCAGCGCCGCGAAAAAAATTGTCGACTCGATTTATATTTCGCCCGCATTGAAAAAGCGTGTGATTTTTCGATTGCCGAAGGACAAAGAAAATCCGCTCATCGCGGCGAAAATCGTTCTTACCTCTCATGCCTCGCTAGCATTTAGGCGGCGCTTGACGGAGACGGATGTTGAGCATTTGTTAGAACTCTACGCGCAAGGAATCAAGCGAGGCGATTCTGCCGAAGAGGCATATCGCGCACCGCTGCGAGCTCTTTTGATTCATCCAGCGTTTTTATTCCGAACTGAAAACGATGAGCCTGGCAAAAAAGAATGGCAGGTGGATTCTTTTGAATTAGCGACAAGACTCTCGTATTTCTTGTGGGCCTCCATGCCTGATCGACAATTGTTTCAGCTGGCCTCGCAAGGAAAATTAAGCGATCCAGCGATCTTGGAGGCGCAGGTCTTGCGTATGCTAAATGACAAACGCGCGGATACCTTGGCGCGGCATTTTGCGGGACAGTGGTTGGGATTTGAGGAGCTGCGCGAGGTGGCAAATCCAGACATTAAGAGATTCCCGACTTTTACCGAAAGCTTGCGCGTCTCGATGTATCGGGAGTCTGTCGAGTTTTTTGACTATGTGCAAAAAAACAATCGACCAATCACCGACTTGATTGACAGTGATTATACGTTTGTGAACGAAGAACTGGCACGCCACTACGGCATTCCGGGCATTGTTGGTCCGCAGATGCGCATGGTGAAATTGACCGACAAACAGCGAGGAGGAGTCATTGGTCATGCCTCCATTCTCACTGCCACCTCGCTTCCGCTGCGCACCAGTCCGGTAAAGCGTGGCAAGTGGATTCTCGATACATTACTCGGTACTCCACCTCCACCACCACCGCCCGATGCTGGTGAGCTGCCAGCAGACGACAAAACGCCCGATGGCTTGTCGTTTCGGCAACAGCTTGAACTTCACCGGCAGAAGCCGAATTGTGCGGGCTGTCACGAAAAGATCGACCCGCTGGGTTTTGGCCTAGAAAACTTTGATGCGATTGGTCGCTGGCGTACGACTGATGCCAACGGTCAGAAAGTCGATTCGGTGGCTTCTTTGCCGGGTGATATCGTATTTTCAACCCCAGCAGAGCTTAAAAAGTTGCTGAAAGAAGGTAACGAGCTGTTTTGCAAAAACTTCTGCCGCAAATTGCTCGCCTACGCTCTCGGTCGGCCGCTGGAATACTATGATGAGCCCGTGATCGAGGAGCTTTATCAGCTTTTGGTCAAAAATCAGTTTCAGATTCGCCCGGTGATTCTCGCTGTGGTGAAAAGCCACCCATTCCAGTCGCGTTCTGCCGAACGATAATCTTGGAATCTGCGTGACTTTTGGCATGACTTATGCATACTCCAAGGCATGGAACAAACAATTGACCCCAAGGCGTCAGATTCACGTAGGCATCTGCGCGTGGAGCCTGCATCCATTGAGGACTTGCCACAACTGGTCGCATTAACGATGGATTTGTTTGCTCACTCGGGAGATCTGCGGGCGGATTCACAGGTGCAGGAACATGGCTTGCGTTTAATTTTGGAGCAACCGGCTCGTGGGCGGATTTTTGTACTGCGCTCCGATGATACGATTTTTGGCATGGTGAATTTGCTGTTCACCATCTCAACAGCTATGGGTGGCTTTGTGATCTTGATGGAAGATGTGATCGTTCATCCTGTGCATCGTGGGCATGGCTACGGCTCCATGTTGATCGAATACGTGCTCGATTTCGCCAAGAAAAAAGACTTTAAGCGGATCACCTTGTTGACCGATAAGATCAGCGCGGATTCTCAGCATTTCTTCAAAAAGATGGGCTTTGAGTATTCGAGCATGATTCCGATGCGGCGAATCATTTCCTGATGACTGGAGATTTTCGCTCGGATCGAGTCTAATCTCTTAGCTCT
>CANHKJ010000249.1 GCA_947460915.1 Verrucomicrobiia bacterium | reverse complement strand
GAAGTCGCCGCGATTCCATTGTTGCCGATGTGCACCGGTTTGGTTGGGTATTTTCCCCGCAGGAGAGCCAAACGCGAGGCACCACAAGTCGGCACTTGCACATAGTGCCGAGAAAACGCACGAGCACTTTCGCAAAACGCATCGAGGTTCGGCGTCTGCGCATGACTCACACCAAAATGCCCAAGATCACAACGCAGATCATCGATCGCAATGAACAACACATTCGGTTTCTCAGCAGCGATGGACATCTCGCTACCTAACAAAAAAGCGCACATCGATACGAATGCCGTCCGCAGCGATTGCCGCGTGCGTTTTTTCGCAGCAGCTCCATGCGATGAATCACTCGCGAATGAATCTCGTAATTTCCCTTTGCTCATGAGGCGAGACTGCACAATACCTACTTGAGAAGCAATGGGAAAAGGGATTGTCTAAGGATGATAAAAGAACGAAGCGCAGAGATGCAGAGTTCGGGAAGAAAAACGCGGAGATAAAATAGGTGAGATTGAAAAAACTCAGCGTTTATCTCTGCGACCTTCGCGACTTTGCGGTTCGTTGATTTCATCCGCCGCAACAATAGTCTGGTTGATTTTAGATGCGTTTGCCCGAAGAGGCGAACGTTTCTCTCTTGTGCCATCAGGGATTCTGTGGCAATCTCTTGGTGATGGATTCTGCTTCTACTCAACCCGCTACTGCACGCAATTCTGCGGCGTTTCCGCGCATGTTGATGGGAGTGACGTTGATTTTTTGGGGCTGGATGATCGATCAACCCTTGGTCGGCTTGATCCTCGCCTTTTTGATGGAAGGTCCACATTGGATTCCGATTCGCTGGAACTTTGGCGAAAAAGCGTATGTGCGTGCTTGGTCGATCTCGGTGGCGATGATGCTCCTGACCGCGATCATTTTGGCCTTGGGAAAAATCGAACCAGAAACCGTGCGCATTTTTGTTTCATGGATGCCGGTGTTTCTCGCGCCATTGCAGTTTACTCAAGTCTATGGATTTTCGGATCGCATGCCGCTGTCGACGTTTTCGTATTTTTCACGAAAAAAAATGGCGCTGGACCAAGCGTTGGGCATGACCGTTCATCAGTTGCTCATTCCCTTTACTCCCGTCTATTTCACTCTGACCTTGCTCTTCACCGCAGCGGGGCGAAATGCCTACCATCCGATGTTTTTCCCGGGCGTGTTGGTGCTGAGCCTGTGGTGCTTGTGGGCGCTGATCGGTAAGGGCGTGAGACGCAAAAGCGCCCTCGCCTTGAGCATGATTCTCACTGTAACACTCGCGGCAATCGGTCAGTGGGGCTTGATCATGGCTCACGCTTGGCTCAATGGTGGCATGGGCGAGCAATCCTCTCACTACGGAGGCGACGTCACCCGATGGCATCGGAGTAACACCAACATCGGCCAGGTCGGCAAGATCAAGCAATCGGCGGAAATTTTCTGGCGAATTCGCACGGAGCAAGCGCCCTCTCCCGCTCTTCTGATGACTGCGGCCTACAACAAGTATGTGCCAAGCGGACAATGGAGCTACGATACTCCTGATCAACTCACCCAGGAAGAGGACTTCCTCGGTGTCGCGGCCGTCGGAAAATTGGATCGCGGAAATGCCGAGGCTGAGGACGAAAAACTCTACTACACTCCCGACAAAAATGGTGTCATTCAGGTGGGCGAAGAAGCTCGCAATGATCTGCCGCGGTTCAGCATCCGAGGAGCAACCGATACCGATGCGCTGCTGCCACTGCCCGGTTCACTTTACACCATGTATGCCAATGTGCAGGACCTAGAGGTCAACAGCGTTGGCTCGATTCGGATTACGCCGCGACATGCTGTGATCGATACGATCGTACGCTGGGATGGACCCTTTGATCGCGAGCAAGCCCCTTTTCCTCCTCAAGCTGATGATGATCACTCGCTTGATGAATTCGTGCCGCCTCAAGAAAGGGCCGTCATCCGTGAAATCGTCGATTCATTGCAACTGCATCAGATGCCGATCGAACAAAAAATCGCGACGATCCGCAGCTATTTTTCGGAAAATTTCACCTACTCGACCTACCTGCGCATCAATACGCAACTCAATCGAAAGTGGCGCAAAGAGCAGCAAAATCAACGCTATCGGAGCATGACTGGCCGCGATAGTTTCCTTGCTCAATTTTTGTTAGAAGAAAAAAGCGGACACTGTGAGTATTTCGCCACGGCCACGACTTTGCTGCTGCGGCAAGCAGGCGTGCCAGCGCGCTACTGCGTCGGTTTTTCCGTTCAAGAAACCGATCCCAAAACGGGCGAACTGGTATTGCGCGGCACTCATGCCCATGCGTGGTGTCGTGCTTGGGATGAGAAAAACAAGCGCTGGATCGACGTCGATACCACACCGCCTAGCTGGATCAATGCCGAGCAATGGAACAACAACTGGCAGCAAAAACTCGCGGATACACTGCAACGTTGGCGTGAAGATTTCACCGTCTGGCGAACCCAGCCCGAGAACCAAGCGATGGCGGCAACGGTTTTTTACAGCATCGGCGCTGCCGTGTTAGCCTGGGTCGCTTGGAGACTTTGGAAAACCCGCACGCGCATTCGCAAACAATCCTCGCAGAAACGCAGCATCGCCGTTGTGAAAACACCACTGAGCGAACTCGAAAAGTGGATCGCCAAAAAAATCGGTCCTCGTCCCTGCGGAATGCCCTTCGGCACCTGGGTAGCACAATTGAAAAACCACAGCGACCCCACGCTCATCGAGGAAGCTGTGCAAATTCATCACCAACTGCGCTACGATCCTCAGAGCAGTGGCGGTGATTTGCGCGAGAAGTTGTTAGAGTTGTGTCGGAATTTAAAGAAGACGTAAGACTACCAGAGATAAGACATAAGATTCGCGGCACGATGCCTTCTTGTCTTACATCTTATGTCTGAAAATCTTATGTCTCTTGGAAGGAAAACTACTTCCCTCCCTCACTTTTCTTCGCTACAACAGGCGCGTGAACAATGGTGCATTGGGAATTTTTGATTCGGGTGTCGGCGGCTTGACGGTCGTGCGTGCCGTGCAGGAACTACTACCTTCAGAGCATATCGTCTATCTCGGCGATACCGCACGCGTTCCCTATGGATCGAAGTCTCCCGAAACGATTCGCCGATTTTCCGATGAAGACGTGCGTTATTTGCTCACGAAAAATGTGAAAGCCATCGTCGTGGCCTGCAATACAGCCACCGCACACGCCTTACCCGCGTTGCAACAGCAATACCGCATCCCTGTGCTCGGCGTGATCGAGGCCGGTGTCGAAGCCGTGCTCGCTGATCCACAAGCGGAGCGCATCGGCATCATCGCCACCCGCGGCACAATCGCCTCTCACGCCTACCAACACGCCTTGGCTTTGCGCCGAACCGGCATGATGATCGTCGAGCAACCAACGCCATTGCTCGTGCCCTTGATTGAGGAAAATTGGCTCGACCACCAAGCCACTCGTTCGATTCTCGAAACCTACCTTCAGCCGATGCTTGAAAAAGGCATCGATACCCTGCTCCTCGCTTGCACCCACTACCCGCTTCTCGTTCCGATTCTCAAGGAAATGGTCGGAGATCGCGTGCGCATCGTTGACTCTGCCACCACCTGCGCTCTGCATTTGCAATCCGAGTTGACACGCCTTGATATGCTGGCCGAAAGCTCACAGACGGGCAGCCTCGAAATCGGGCTGACCGACCTTTCCGAGCAATTTGAAATTCTCGCCAAACGCTTTCTTCACAAAACTCCGCCACGCATCAAGCGGGTCGAGCTGTAGTGGAAAGACATCAGACTTTCAGACATCAGACGCAAGACTTGGCAGGAAGGCTTGATGGGAATCTCAAAAAATTCACTTCCCTCGCAACAGCGGATGCCCTGCTTTCGCCATCGTGATATGCGGCGGCTTCAAATACACGGGTTGCACCACTTGAGACGCAACGCGTGCTTTTTCCTCAACGGTCAAATTGTCCCAGGCCTGCCAAAGCAACTCAGCCGTTGGTTGCTCGCGCAGGATATCCCGGCCCAGTTGCTCTTCAGGAATTTCATCCAGCGAAAATGTCGTCACGCCATCAGCTATGAGCGCCATCAGCTCCTCTTTGCTGCCCATCTGCGGTTCGTCGAAACATTTGCCGTCCACAATTTCGCACCACCACCAATCGCCACGCCGCGCATCGCCAATGGCTCGACATTTCGGTAACGAACGCGCCGACGATGTCGCCAGAATCGATGGTAAACCGACGAGCGAACAGCCATGGGCAATCGCCAGACCCTGTGCCACCGCGATTCCCACTCTCGTGCCACTGTAGCTGCCAGGCCCCGTGCCGACGACAATGCAATCGATGTCACCCGGAGCAACTCTGGCAGAAATTTCCTCCCACGGGCCAAAGATTGCACAATTGTGACTACGATCACTTGTAAATTCAGCCCCTCTCCACGCTCCATCAAAAACGCCCACGCTGCCAAGCGGCGTAGAGGTCTCGATCAGTGCTGTCATTTTCTCGTTCATCCGCGCCGAGTGTGACAGATTGTTGCAAAGATGGCAAACTTCTAGCTTTTTCCTTTTTTGCACTTTTCTCCCTTGCTTAGTGCCATAACAAACGCTTTCTTTTCTCCCGTAAACTTTTTCACGCAAAAATTTCCCATACCACTCTCATGACCACTTACG
>CANHKJ010000248.1 GCA_947460915.1 Verrucomicrobiia bacterium | reverse complement strand
GGCAAGGGCAACTGGAATTTCAAGACGCCAACGAATCGTGCGCCCGTCGAGCATACACTCGGCGAAGATGGTGAGCTCGGCGTGTTTTATTTGGAACTGCGCCGCATTGCTGATGTCGGCCTCGTCGGCTACCCGAATGCCGGAAAATCTACGCTCATTGGAAAACTTTCTCACGCTCAGCCTAAGGTCGCATCTTATCCTTTCACCACGCTGCAGCCAGTCGTCGGTGTGGCGGAGTTTCCAGGATACAAGCGTTGTACGATCGCTGACATTCCCGGCTTGATCGAGGGCGCACACATGAACAAAGGTCTCGGCCACGAGTTCTTGCGCCACATCACACGTTGCAACTTGTTGCTTTTCGTCGTCGATATGGCAGGCACCGATGGCCGTGATCCCGTACGCGATCTCGAAGTTCTGCGCTCAGAAATTCGCGAGTATGATGAAGAACTTGCGAAGTTCCCATGGATGGTCGTTGCTAATAAAATGGATTCGGATACAGCCGAGGAAAATCTCAAGATCTTCCGCCAACGTTTCGCCAAAGTGGAGATCGTGCCGATTTCCGCAGAGCTCGAAATTGGCCTCGATGTTTTGCGCACTGCTCTGTTCGAGCGCGTTGCCAAAGCTGCTACCGCTATCGCTCCCTGAGCCGATTCATTTTTCTGAAGCATCAAATTTTTGTTAGAGTATGACTCTCGCACAACAACTCGAATCCACACTCACAGCTGTGCTCGCTCAGGTATTGGGCGAAGCCATCACAGCTGCCGTTAGCCCCGCCAACGATCTGCGTTTCGGCGATTACCAATCAAATGCGGCGATGGTCTTGGCGAAATCGCGCAAGATGAATCCGCGTGCGCTTGCCGAGCAAATCGTCGCCGCATGGCCTGCTGCCGCCATCGCCACGGTGGAAATCGCAGGGCCAGGATTCATCAATTTCCGCATCAAGGCAGAAGTCTATGCCGCACGCATGCAAAGTGCTGCCAGTGATGTGCGCCTCGGGGTTTCTCCAGTTGCCGATCCGCGCACCATCGTGCTGGATTTCTCGGCTCCGAACGTTGCCAAACCGATGCACATCGGTCACATTCGCTCAACGATCCTAGGTGATAGCCTCTCGCGTATCGCTCGTTTCCTCGGCCACAAGGTCATCACCGATAATCACATCGGCGATTGGGGTACGCAGTTTGGCATGGTCACTTGGGCTTGGAAAAATGTTCTCGATGAGCCTGCCTTGCTCGCCAATCCTCTGGCGGAATTGCTGCGCTTGTATCGTCATGCGAGCGATGCATCCAAGGCCGACGAAAGCATACGTGAAGCCTGCCGCCTCGAGTTGGTAAAACTCCAACAGGGTGATGCCGAAAATTTTGCCATCTGGACGCGTTGCCTCGAACTCTCGAAACAAGGTCTGCAACAAATTTACACACGTCTCGATGTGAACTTCGACCACTGGCTCGGGGAGAGTGCCTACAATGATGCCCTTGCTCCTCTGGTGGACAAACTTCTCGCCGAAAATCTCGCACGCGAGAGCGATGGTGCTGTGTGCATTTTCTCGGATGGCTCCGTGGCCGATCAAACCAAAGATCCATTCCTCATTCGTCGCGATGGTGAGTGGACGGATTTTCCAATGATGATTCGCAAGAGTGATGGCGGCTTCAACTACGCCACCACGGACATCGCCACGCTGGAATTCCGCAAAAACGAATGGAACGCCGATTCTGTATGGTACGTGGTCGATCATCGCCAGTCCTTGCATTTTCAACAACTTTTTGCTGTTGCTGGACGTCTGGGGCTCGATTCTATGGACCTTCGACACATCGCCTTCGGCACCATTCTCGGCACCGATGGCAAGCCGTTGAAAACCCGCGCGGGTGACCTGCCGCAGCTCGCCGATGTGCTCGATGACTCGGTCGCCGCCGCGCGCCTCACCGTCAATGAGCGCAGTCGACTCGACACCGATGAAGAACGTGCTGAACTCGCTGAGTTGATCGGCATCAGCGCCGTGAAATTCACCGAGCTGGCTCACCATCGTTTGTCCGATTACGTGTTCGATCTCGATAAAATGGTCGCGCTCGAGGGCGATACCGCGCCGTATTTATTTTACAGCAACGTCCGCAGTCGCTCGATCTTCCGCAAGCTCGAAGAGCCTTTCGTCGCCGGAGCCCCGATCGAACTCGTCGAAGATGCAGAAATTCACCTCGCCCGCCTGCTTTCGCGCTTCGCCGAGGTGGTGCCTGCTGTGCTCGATGACTGCCGCCCGAACATCCTCACCAGCTATTTGTTAGAGGTGGCCCGCGCCTTCCATAGCTACTTCGAGGCCTGCCCAGTCCTCAAAGCGGAGGGCATCACACGCCACAGTCGACTCACGCTGTGCCACGTTACCGCCCAGACGCTTGCCACTGGCCTGAAACTATTGGGTATTCCTGTGCCTGAGCGGATGTAGTTTTTACAACGTTTATGAGCAATGATGGGAAGAATGAGAACCATGCCATTCCGGCAATCGGTAGTAGTCGCATCATTTCCGTAATTCCCATACTTATCATCACTTCGCCCCAAATCGCGCCCCTAAAAATACTCCCTCCATCCATGAATTAAATTCATGGATGGCACGATTTGTGCTTATCTAATGGCGCATGAATCAAAATCATACAAGAAAAAAAGCCCTGATTTCATTGGCAATCTGGGGTATGGGGAGTGGGTTGTTGCAGGCGCAGGAGACTGCCGCACCTGTGGTCGATTCCGGAAACAGCGCGTGGATTTTCACCGCGACGGCACTGGTGCTGTTCATGACAATGCCAGGATTGGCGTTGTTTTATGGTGGCCTGGTGCGGGGGAAAAATTTCCTTTCGGTTTTAGGTCAGTGCGCAGGCATCGCCTTTGTGGCATCGCTTCTGTGGGTCGGTGGACTTTACAGTCTGGCCTTCAAGGGCGATGGCAACTGGATCGGTGACCTGAGCGCGGCATTTTTGCATGGCATCGGCACCGATGCGGTGGCTGCAGGGACATCAATTCCCGAACTGTTGTTCGTGATGTTTCAAATGACTTTTGCCATCATCACGCCGGCACTTTACATCGGAGCGGTAGTCGAGCGGATGAAATTTTCCGCCGTATTGCTTTTTTCGGCGCTGTGGCTAGCCGTGGTTTACACTCCCGTGACCAAATGGGTTTGGGGTGGCGGTTGGTTGTTCGATATGGGCGTGCGCGATCTCGCGGGCGGCATCGTGGTGCATGCCACGGCGGGCGTCAGCGCCTTGGTGTTGGCGATTTTATTAGGCAAACGCAAGGGGTTTCCCCAACATCCGCATCCACCGCACAATCCAGCAATGGTTTTCATCGGCGCCGCGATGCTCTGGGTCGGCTGGTTTGGCTTCAATGCCGGTAGTCAATTGAGTGCTGGCGGTAGTGCTGCCATGACGATGCTGGTAACGCATCTTTCCGCATGTGCCGCAGCGTTGGTATGGATGATGTTAGAAAAAGTGCGCAATGGCAAAATTGGTGTCGTTGGCATGGTCACGGGATTGGTCGCAGGTCTTGCCACGATTACTCCGGCCTCCGGCGATGTCGGCCCGATGGGAGCCATCGCCATCGGTTCGCTCGCTGCCGTAGTGTGCTATTTTGCCGTGAGTTTGATTCGCGAAAAATGGCACATCGATGATTCGCTCGACGTCTTTGCCGTTCACGGAGTCGGTGGCATTCTCGGCACGATTCTGTTAGCTTTTTTCGGCCAAAAATCGCTCGGTGGACTCGGCATCGTGAAGCCCATCGGCGAGCAATTGATCATCCAGTTGACGGGGCTTGGCGTGACGATTGTCTGGTCGGCACTGGCCACGGTGATCTTGTTTTTCTTGGTCAAAAAAATCATCGGCGTTCGGGTCACGCAAGAGCAGGAGTTTGAAGGGCTCGATCGCGCCGAACACGGTGAGAATGCCTATCCGATGGAATCCTGATTGCTGCGTTTGACCACCTCTAACAGCCAACGGCGATTGCGGACCAAGTGAAATGTTTCCCGGTGCCGCAAGTCGTTGGCGTGTTGGCTGTATTCGATCTCCAAGGTTACACTACTAGGCGTGCTCGACATTTTTTTCACCCGAAACAAAGGCGCGCGCTGCATGCGAATGAAGCAATGTAAGGGCACATGAAAATGCGAGGCATTCCACAATAAACCTGCAGGGAAAAAATCCTCCAGTTCCGATAGTGCATGAAACACCTCGCGCACACGACGTTCGCCATGCTTGGCAATCAAGCGTGAGGCATGGTGTCGGTTGCGCCACCGCTCGACCAAACTGCCTAACGGATTTGCATGCTCTTCCTCCATTTCCTCGATCAAAGCGCGAGCATGAATCGCCATTTTCTCATGCAATTCCTCACGCGTGAGCAATCCGCGTTCGAACTGCCGAATCAGCACCGGCGGTGTGGGCAAAACATCCATCGCTCGGACTATCGCTGATTTCTTTCTGCCCGCAAGCGGAAATCGGCTTCCTGCAGCGAGAAAAAAACCAATCTTGCCAGAACCATCAGGCACTGGCAGATTGCAGCTTCTCATGACTCATCCACTTCATCATCGCGCGCTGCTTTGGTTGCTCGTTGCGACATTTCTGTGGAGCATTAGCTTTCCCTTCGTACAGATCCTCTACGTCGAACAGAAATCACTGCTCCCCGGAGCCTC
>CANHKJ010000247.1 GCA_947460915.1 Verrucomicrobiia bacterium | reverse complement strand
GGGTGCAGCAGGGGTCTTGGCTATCGGTGCTGGCTGGCTGGCGATCTTAGCGGAGCTTGTGCCGGTGAGGTTGATTTTTTTGCCTACGGGCATCGCGTTAGGATTGAGCGATGGATTTGCAGCTTGGAGAGCGGCGATGCTGGTGCCTTGGCGGCGCGCAATGCTGCTGAGAGTGTCGCCGGACGCAATGGTGTAAGTGCCAGTAACTTCAGAGGATGGGGTGGGTTTGGCTACGGGTGCTGCAGCTTTGAGAGGAATGGTGAGCTTTTGACCGATGCGCATCGATTGGGCATTGACACCCGGATTGGCTCGCTGCAACTGGCTCAGGCTAACGCCGTAGTTGATTGCAATGCGATACAGGTTGTCGCCTGATTTCACTACATGCGTGGCAGCACCAGAGATCGAGGTGGCAATCAGCATGACAAGGCCGAAGATAAGGTTGGGTGTCTTCACGGCCAGAATTGTTTCAGATGATTTAACTTTTGGCAAGTGAAAATTTAAGATCTGTTGATATTTTTTTAAAATATTTCGGTTTCCCGAACTAAATCGCTTGGGTTTCTTGTAAACAGTTGACTGTCTAGGATTTAGGGGCAGCGGGAGAAATGACTTCTTCGGTCACTGTCTCGGTGCTTGGCTCTACGATCTGGACTTTCGCGCCATCGACAGCATAGGTCAGCGAGGAAGACGCGAGTTTTTCACCATCGGTAAATCCCTCGCGCGCGACGACTTCGTTGCCCGTGGACCAGATAGGTGAGAGATCGCGACGCATGAGTACGGGTGGTTCATTCATTACCATGTAAACACGATTGACTCCTCGCAGGGCGGAGCGAGGTAGGACGTAGGAGTTTTCAAGCACGATGCCTTGGATCGTGGCCCGCAAGGGTTGGCCGATGCGGAGGGGTGCACTTTTTCCTGTGCGCGCAAATGGATCATCGATGCGGGCGATGACAAATAATTCCCGTGTGGTTTCATCGAGTGTGCCCTCAGTGCGAACGATTTTGGCACTCCATTGATCGGGTTCTGCTACGCCGCTGGCATCGGAGAGTATCACGGGAATAGGTGTGTCATTTTCATCAGTGGGTAGTTTGACAAAAGGGAGTTGTGATGGAGGAATGGGCAGTCGGATTTCGGCGTAATCAGAGGCGAATACCTCACCGAGTGCAGTGCTCGGGCCCACAGCTTGGCCTAAGCCGATGCTGCGGGTTTTGACGCGACCGGCGAAAGGAGCTTTGATTTTTGTGCGAGCTAAATTGCGTTGCGCTTGATCGAGATCAGCTTTGGCGGACTTGACGGTTGCCTCGGCTTCTTTCAATTGGGGGACGCGTAGAACCAATTCGGATGGCTCTTCTTCATAGCCGATGTCTTCCCAGTTGAGTCGTGCTTGTTTGGCACGGGCCTGTTCTTGGGAAAGGGCCGCTTCGGCACGTGCGAGGCGGGCTTCGGCGGAGGCAAGGGCGGCTTCAAAGTCAGCGGAATCAAGCTCTGCGAGAATTTGGTCTTTTTCGAAAAAAGCCCCATCCTCAAAGCTGGGGTGGAGTGTTTGGATTGTCCCACCTACGAGAGGTGTAATAGTCGTAACGTAGTGCGCACGCACAGTTCCTTGGCTGGCAATTTCCACTTGATAGTCGCGCGCGTGCAACTCGAGAACTTCGGTGCGGATCAGTTGCTCTGGGAGCGACATCGGCTTGGGTTTTTCCACGGGTTTCCCCAAGTAATACCATGCACCTCCGCCAAGGGCGAGAATGGTGAGTGGGGCGATGATCCGATTGAGTTTCATGTTGAAAGAAGCGCTTACGCAAGTGGGCGAGGGAATGTAGCGCGGAACGGGCGATTTCCCAAACAATTTCGGAAAATGTCGTTGATTTCTCTGTCAGCAGCATTTTTGGCCTCGATGACGACACCCACACCCTAAGGATAAGCGACATAACTTGATTTTTTGTTCATTTTTTCTTGAACAAACTGCTGATTACTCTATTCTCGCTGTGGATCACTAAATCCCTTGTTCCATAAAGGCTAGGACGAAAATCTCCCCAAACTACCAGGACAGGTTTTGTTACGAAAATGTGACAAGCGACCAAGGGCGGCAGCGCAGAGTAAATTTTGCATCGCGAAAAATCGGAGCATTGATGTTCGATTGATGTCTGCTATTTCTTCCATCGATTTCCTGATTGTTGGCGCTGGGTTTTCTGGTCTCGTCACTGCGGAGCGACTCAGCAATGCTGGTTTCTGCTGCGTCGTGATCGATCAACGCGACCACCTCGGTGGAAATGCCTACGATTGTTACGACGAGGCGGGCGTGTTAATTCATCCCTACGGGCCTCATTATTTTCGCACGAATTCCCAGCGTATCATCGATTATCTCTCGCGCTTTACCGAGTGGCATCCCGTCGAATACGAAATCAAAAGTTTCACCCGTGACCAATATTGGAGCTTCCCGATCAATCTCAACACCTTCGAGGAATGGTTGGGTCGATCATCCACCGAGGAAGAATGGAGCGCTTGGTTGGAGGAAACAAAAGTTGCGATCGATCACCCACAAAACTCGGAAGAGGTCATCGTGAGCCAAGTCGGCTGGGAACTCTACCGCACGTTTTTTGAGCCATACACTCTCAAGCAATGGAAATTGCACCCACGTGAGCTTCAGGCATCGGTATGTGGAAGAATTCCGATCCGCCTGAATCGCGACAATCGCTATGTAACCGATACGTTTCAAGCTTTGCCCGCAAATGGCTACACCGCGATGTTTCAATCTATGGTTGATCAGTCGCCAGGCATCGAAGTGAAACTCAGCACTTCATTCGCCGAGGCCCAAAAGCAGTATTCTTACAAGCACCTGATTTTCACGGGCCCAATTGACACCTATTTTGATCACTGCTTTGGTGCCTTGCCTTATCGCTCCCTACGTTTTGAACGGGAATCTTACCAAGCTTCAGAACTCACTGCGCGCGAAGAAATTTCTGGTAAAAAAGGGCATTGGCAGCCCGCGATGCAAGTCAACTATCCCGACCTCGATGTCCCCTACACGCGCACAGTAGAAATCAAACACGCAACGGGACAGAAAATCGCAGCGACTACTGTGATCCGCGAGTTTCCCGACGATTGGTCGCCCAGCAAAGAACCTTTCTATCCGATTCCCACTAACGAAAGCTCCGAGCTCTACGCTCGCTACCGTGCTCTAGCAGATCAGGAGCAACATGTTTCCTTCATTGGTCGCCTCGGGACCTATCGCTACTACAACATGGATCAAGTCACAGGCATGGCCCTCACCGAGGCGGAGAAATTGATCAAACGTTACTCTCGATAAAATTTTTATGGCAACAGAACAAATGACAGCCGTCGTTACGGGAGGTGCAGGATTTGTGCCTTCTCATTTAGTGGATAAACTGCTGGCCAATGGCTTGCGCGTGATTGCGTTAGACAATTTTGTCACTGGCAATGAGCGCAATGTGGCGCACTTGCAGGACAATCCGCATTTTCAATTGATCGAGCACGATGTTTCGCTGCCCTTCGATGTCGATGGTCCTGTGCATTATGTGTTTCACATGGCATCACCAGCGAGCCCGATTGACTATGTGCAAATTCCGATCGAAACGCTCAAAGCTGGCTCGTATGCCACGCATAATGCGTTAGATTTAGCGCTCCGCAAAAATGCGACCTTTCTCGTTGCTTCCACCTCGGAGGTTTACGGCGATCCAGAGATTCATCCACAGCAGGAAAGTTACTGGGGTAACGTCAATTCGATCGGCGTGCGCAGTTGCTACGATGAAGCAAAGCGCTATGCTGAAGCCGCAACGATGGCCTACCACCGCGCTCATGGCTTGAACACGAAAATCGTCCGCATTTTCAATACCTACGGTCCACGCATGCGACTCGACGACGGCCGCGTCGTGCCAGCATTCATCGGCCAAGCCCTGCGCGGTGAGCCGATGACGATGTTTGGCGATGGTTCACAAACGCGCTCGTTTTGCTACGTGTCCGATCTCGTAGAAGGCATCTGGCGTTTGGCGAATAGTGATTTTCATGAGCCCGTCAATTGCGGCAATCCTCACGAAATGACGATCATGCAATTCGCAGAGGCCATTGCTCGGCATTTCGAAATCGAACTTCAACTCGATCAGCGTCCGCTGCCGCCCGATGATCCAAAGCTACGCCGCCCTGATATTACCCGAGCTAAGCAAATTCTCCAATGGGAGCCAGTTGTCTCTTTTGATGAAGGCATCAAGCAGACAATCGAGTATTTTCGCGATTTCGTGAATCAGTAAATTCGGGCTCGTCTCCAGACGATGAAACAGTTCGTAAAATTCATTCTTCCGCATGGCATCGTGCGCTTGTTGCAAACACGCCAAGAGCGTGGCTACCAGCGTGGACGGGCTGCTATCTCGAAAAATTCTCCCGTTACGCCCGCGATCGCTCACAGTGCATTGATCGATTTTGTTGTGTCGCGTGGCGTTGATCGCACGCAAACAACCGAAGGCACCATGCCTGAAGCATCACTGGCTTTTCTCGCTTCGTTCTTGCAACAGCACCACGATGGTTCCCACGCATTGCGCGGCTTGCACGTTGGCAATTTTCTTGGCATCTCCCTCGTTTATCTCACCGATATTGCGAAAAAAATCCATCCGCAATCACTCGTCGTGGCGGTGGATCCCAATCTCGAGCATCGCGGCATCCAGCACCCGCAAGATCATGTCTGCGCCCTAGTCGATCACTTTGATCTTTC
>CANHKJ010000246.1 GCA_947460915.1 Verrucomicrobiia bacterium | reverse complement strand
ATGCTGATGCCATCAAACACGTGCTCTTTCGGCACGGTTAGAGAAAGCGCTTCGGCAAATGTGGGCAGGAAATCCGTGCTTTGGATCACAGTGTCGTTGGTGCTGGCAGCGGGAATTTTTCCGGGCCAAGAAATCACGCAAGGCACGCGTGTGCCGCCTTCATACATCGTGGCTTTGCCACCGCGCAAGGGGGCATTGCTGGTGGGGGTGGTGTTGTCGATTTCATCATACATGTTGCCTCCGTTGTCGGAATAAAAGACGATGATTGTTTTTTCTGTTAGATTGAGGCGATCTAGCGTATCGAGCAAAGTTCCCACGGCATCGTCCATGCTGTGCACCATCGCGGCATAGGTGGGGCTGCGTTGTGCTTGTTCGGGATCGATGTTTTTTCGGTAATCTTCGATCAAGGATTTTTTTGCATCGAAGGGTGCATGCACGCTGAACATCCAGTAGTTGAGAAAAAACGGAACTGCTTTGTTTTTCTCGATGAACGCACTGGCCTCTTGTGACATGCGATCTTCGATGTGTTCTTCGGGGCTTTTGGGCGGGAAGTTCGGGTATTTCCAAGGTGCGACAAAACTCCCCGCTGGACCAGGTCCAGGGGTGTGCGGAAGATCGACAACGAAGTTATGTTGCAAAGGCGAATAAGGCTCAGGGCCGAGATGCCATTTGCCAAAATGACCATTGACGTAGCCTGCGGCTTTGAGGGCTTTGGGCAAGGTGAAGTAGTCGGTAGCAAGACGTGTGACGGGAACAATGTTGGTCGATTTCTCATCAGGTGCAGCGCTTGTTCCCGCACTTGCTTTGAGCACCACTTCCGGTAAATGACAGTTTGGGCTTGTGAGTCCGAGTCGAGCAGGGCTGAGGCCGGTGAGAATGCTGGCTCGTGTCGGCGAACACAAGGGGCTCGCCGAATATGCGCGCGTGTAGGTCATGCCGCGTTTGGCGAGACGTTCGAGGTTCGGCGTGCGATACAAGGAAGTTTTCCCATACAAGGTCGTATCGGCCCAACCGAGGTCATCGGCTAGGATAAATACAATGTTCGGCGGCCGATCAGCACCATGCGCCAAGGAGGTGAGGGAAAAGAGAAGGAAAAGGAGTTTCATGATCAGATGAGTGGATGATGGAGCAATGCTGACAAGAATGCGATAAAAACCGTGAGGTGCGATTTTTCCATCTCGCATGGAACCCTGTGCTCCCACTCGGTTGCCGTACCTCAAAGCTCACCGACACTGGAGCCGTCTGCGAAAATCCCGTCGCCAACATGATCAGGCCACAAAGTAATCGCAGTGCCGCCGGCACGATGGGAAAAAAGAACGCATGGGTTATGACGCCATTCTAACCAATCCCCACCCCAAGTCTATCACCCGCAAGAGTGAAATTTGGGGTGAGTGATTTTGTGCTCATGAGCTCTTGCGAGGCCTAGTTGACATGATCAAGCGCAGCACGGCGAGGGGCAGCAGGGAAATGCCTGCGGCGGCGAGGGCGATTTTCCAGCCGGGATAGACGCGGGCGTTGCGGGCATCCATGGCCATGATGGCTTCGCTGACGACTTGTTCTTTGTCGACGTAGAACCACTCGCGCATGCCATCGAAGTCTTGGCCCTGCACGCGGGCTGCGACTTTGCCAAACTCGGTGTGAACGGGACCTGGGCAGACGGCGAGAACGTTGATGCCGAATTCTTTGAGCTCGATGCGCAGGGCCTCCGAAAAGCTGGATACGAAGGCCTTGGTGGCGGCGTACACCGCGAAGTCGGGGATAGGCAAAATGCTGGCGAGCGAGCTGATGTTGATGATCGATCCATGCTGGCGGCTGATCATGTCGGGCACGATCAAGTGGCAAAGATGCGTGAGCCCTTCCATGTTTAGGCGCATCATGGTTTCGAGTTTATCCCAAGAAGCATCGGCAAAGGTGCCGTAATCTCCGATGCCGGCATTGTTGATCAGGCAATCGGGATGGAGATTTTTTTCTGCCATGGCTGCCGCCAATTGACTGCGTTGCTCGGAGATCGAGAGGTCTGCCTCGAAGCAGCGGACCCCGATTCCATGCTCGCGCACAAGCTCTCCGGCCAGTGTGGCGAGGCGATCACCGCGTCGTGCAACGAGCACCATGGTCTCGCAGCGATGGGCGAGTTGACGGGCAAATTCTTCGCCGAGCCCCGAGGAGGCACCGGTGATCAGCAGGCAGGAAATGTCTTTCATGGAGAGTGAAAATGGTTAGTTTTTGGGCTTTGCCGTTTTTTCGGTGATGTATTCTTTCCACATCGCATCGACCGTGGCACCGCAGATGGTTTCGATGGTGTTGGCTTGGTAGGTGCCATCGTGGCAGGCGGTGTTGAGTTTACGGATTAAGTCCTTACCGGGCGTTTTTTTCTGATCGATCCAGTCGAGAAAGGAACCAGCAATGCCATAGCCTTGTTTGTAGGAACTTCGAGCGGGATCCAGCTGCCATGAGTTGTTTTTCCCTGGTTCAAAATGGCTGTAGCGAACGTAGTCGGCCAAGCCCTCGGTGAGCCAGAATTCTCCCTTGCCCTTGTAATCTTGCACGATGTGCACCAATTCGTGAACGACCATGCCATAGTCTTCGGGTGATTTTTTGATCCAGTCGGCCGAGAAATGGATTTCATTGCCACGTGCGTAGGCGACGCCATCCATGGGCTCGAAAATCATGGTGATCGATTTTTTTGGCAGCTCGCGAGTTTGATCGAAAAGCAGGTTGTGGATTTTGGGATACCATTCCTCGGCGATGGTTTTTGCTTTGTCTGCAAAGGCCTGGCACTGCGGGGCTTTGCTCACATCGAGCGTGATGCTGAGCTTGGAGGCTTCTTGCGCTTGGGCCCATGGTGCGCTCAGCAGGCAACATGCGAGGAATAAGCGTAGTGAGGTCATGTCGATGACTGTATGGTTTTTTCGTAGCGAGTCAATGCTGAGGATTTTTTCTCTATGATGCTGGATTTTTTCCGATGGGTCGTGCAGCATCCTCGCGCGAACACTGATTATGACTTACGACTTCGATACCATCATTCCGCGCCGTGGCACTGGCAACATCAAGCATGACCGCCGTCCTGATCTGGATCCGTTTTGGGTGGCGGACATGGATTTTGCCTCAGCGCCGGAAATCACCGAGGCTCTGATCCGCCGTGTGCAGCATCCGGTGTATGGTTACGCACAAGCGCATCAGGGCTTGATGGATGTGACGCTGGATTATTTACAAAAACGCCATGGGGTGAAGGTGGCGGCGGAGGCTATCGTATGGCTCGGCGGATTGGTTCCAGCCTTGTCGCTTGCGGTGAAGGCATTTTGTCAGCCGGGTGAAGCGGTGATGACTTGCACGCCATCTTATCCGCCATTTCTCGGAGTGCATCACGATCATGCGACGGTGCAGTTGATCAGCATTCCGCATGCGCAAGTGGATGGACAGTGGACATTTGATTTCGCGGCGATGGAGGCTGCGATCACGCCGCAGACGCGGCTGTTTTTGTTGAGCAATCCACAAAATCCGTTAGGTCGGGTCTTTACGCGTGCCGAGTTGATCCAACTGGCGGAGTTTTGCCAAGCGCATGACTTGGTTCTCGTCTCTGACGAAATTCATTGCGATCTGGTGTTTGATGAAATGGCGACACCTCATGTGTGTGGTCACGCCTTGCCAGAGGAATTTTATGATCGCATCATCACACTGCTATCGCCCTCGAAGACCTACAACATCGCGGGCATTGGCATTGCGTATGCGGTGATCACGAATGATTCGCTCAAGCGGAAATTTACGGCATCGCGCGGGCACACCCAATCCGAGATCAATACCTTTGGTTACTACGCGGCCGAGGCAGCCTATCAGTTTGGTGAGCCATGGCGTCAGCAAATGCTGGCGTATCTTGCCGAAAATCAACGGGTGATGAACGAGTATCTCAAAAGCGCAGCACCGCAGTTGATCGTGAATCACAATCAAGCAACGTATCTGACGTGGATGGATTGCCGAGCGTATCCGTGGGAAAATCCCGCGCAGCATTTGGAGAAAGAAGCGAAACTTTTTGTGTCGGACGGAGCCTTCTTTGGGGTGCCGCAGCACATCCGTTTCAACTTCGCCTGTCCGCGCGCACAGATGATGCGAGGCTTGGAGAAAATGACGCAAGTACTATCTTTGTCGTAGATCGGAATTGCGCTAGGTTGGCGATTCTATGAAAACCATCATTTACCCCGTCGTTTTTGCGCTAGCCAGCACTCTATTCTCCCAGGCTCAATTGGTTTATCAAGGAGGAGAAGGCATTGGTAAGGGAAAACACATCGTGTTTCTTGCCTCGGACCACGAATACCGCAGCGAAGAAGCGTGTCCCGCATTGGCGCGCATTCTTTCGAAGCATCATGGATTCCGCTGCACGGTGGTATTTGGTGTGGATGCTGCGGGTCACATTGAAGCGGGATCTTCGAACATTCCTGGAATTGATGCCCTGAAAGATGCCGACTTGTTTTTCATCTTCGCACGATTCCTTTCGCCGAGTCAGGAACAAATGCAACCGATTATTGATTACATCGAACGCGGTGGTCCCGTCGTTGGTCTGCGCACTTCCTCGCACGCGTTCAAGATCGATGCGAAGAGCCCACTGGCGAAGTATAGCTATGACTCGAAGGTGGCAGGCTATGAAAATGGATTCGGCCATCAAGTTCTGGGCAATACCTGGGTGGGCCACTACGGTGAAAACCACAAGCAAGGCACGCGCATTCAGCT
>CANHKJ010000245.1 GCA_947460915.1 Verrucomicrobiia bacterium | reverse complement strand
TCCGAAGAAGTTGAAAAAACTCGCCGCCGAGAATGAAGGGCGCGAAATTATTTCCATCCCAGCGGAAATGGCATTCGGCACAGGAGATCACGCCACCACCTCGACGTGCCTTCGCTTGCTTGTAGACATTGGCCGCAGTCGTCCTGCGGGCTGGTCGGTTGCCGATCTGGGCACGGGCACGGGATTGTTGGTGATCGCCGCCAAAAAAGTCGGTGCGGGAGAAGCATATGCCTGTGACTTCGATCCTTTTTCCGTCAAAGCCACCGCCGATAATCTTGTGCGCAATGGCGTCGAGGGCGTGAAACTAGAGGAAAAAGATGTGCTCAAGTGGAAGCCTCGCAAAAAATACGACGTTGTCGTCGCGAACCTTTTTTCCACCATTCTCATCCAAGCCTTTCCCGTCATTGCCCAACTGGTCAAGCCGGGTGGTGAAGTGGTAATCTCTGGCATTCTCGCCAGCCAAGCATGGGATGTTTTCACCGCCGCCGCGCAACACGGCTTCGGA
Source organism: Verrucomicrobiia bacterium (assembly GCA_947460915.1). Lineage (GTDB taxonomy): Bacteria > Verrucomicrobiota > Verrucomicrobiia > Verrucomicrobiales > Akkermansiaceae > UBA956. The sequence goes on along the minus strand of CANHKJ010000245.1, from coordinate 4,219 downwards.
TTCCCTACCGTCATCCGCAAAGGAAAATGGGTCACCGCACGAGGTGGCTGGATGAATGATTTGGTGGAAAAGGGTGAAGTTTGAGAGCGGTTTAAGTAGCTCTCCCTCCGCTGACGAATCTGAGCGTGCCGATTGATGCGGGAAAAACTTGTTTGTTTTTTCCTAAACGATTTATTGGTCTGGTAACGCTTTGTTTTTAGCACATGTGTCGTCGTCATCCATTCCTGAACTTTTTTGCCATCGCGATGGCGTTCATGATGATGGCTGTTACGGCGATGGCCTATGTGCCGATTTCTCACGAATGCGAAGATGGCTGTGGTTGTTGTGACGATGGTAAACATTGTCCCTGTCTCACGGAAATGCCCGAACAAAGCCCCGTGGTTCTTCTCGATCACACATCTTTTCATGTCTTTGAACTTGCATTGCCTGCTGATCAGCCAATGCCGTTTGTTCAGTGCTTGGAGCGCGCAGATCTGCCTCGTGAAATCGGTTGCAATTCTCCTCCGCTGGGGAATCTGCGATGGCGTGCGCTCTTGAGTTCATGGTTGTTATGAAGTGGAATGGTTAATTTCTGTTAGAAATTCCATTAATCCACTTTTTTACAACTTATGAAATATATCATCTTTTTGGCACCATTTTTTGGGTCCACAATCGCAACGGCGGAACTCGTGAAATACGATTTTTCCGTGAGTGAGTCGACTCGGACGATCGACGGCAAAACCGCAAAGACATTGCTCATCAATGATTCTTTGCCCGCGCCGACTTTGCATTTTCGCGTTGGCGATCAGGCGGAGATTCAATTGCACAATCGATTGTCTCGCCAAAGCACTTCTCTTCACTGGCACGGGGTGCTGTTGCCGAATGCGCAAGATGGCGTGCCATCGCTGACGACGCAGGTGATCCCTGCGGGCGCAACGCATACCTATCGGTTTTCGCTCCGTCACGCGGGCACGTATTGGTATCACTCTCATACGGGATTGCAGGAACAGCAGGGCTTATATGGAGCCATAGTAGTGCATCCACGTGAGGAAAAAAAACCGCCGCTGCGCGAGCATGTGGTCATGCTCTCAGATTTCACTCGCGAGAATCCTGCGCGGGTGATGCGGAATTTGATGCGCGGAAGCGATGGCTATTTATTGAGCAAAGGTTCCATGCCATCGCTGTGGGATGCGTGGCAAAAAGGATCGTTGGCGGATTATTGGCAAAATCAAAAAGCGCGGATTCCTGCGATGGATGTGGCCGATGTGGCGTACGATGCCTTTTTGCTCAATGGAAAAACGCAGAGTAACTTGGCGGCGCGCGCTGGTGAACTGGTGAAGTTGCGGATCATCAATGGCAGTGCTTCGACGTATTTTATGGTGCAATCAGGGCTGCCCCAAATGAAGATCATCGCCAATGACGGCATGCCTGTCCAGGAGCTGAGCGTGAAAAAAATTCTCATCGGCATCGGTGAAACCTACGATGTTTTGCTGCGCATGCCGCAGACTGGCGCGTTGGAGTTTCGTGCGAGTGCGCAGGATGGCTCTGGCTTTGCTTCAGCGATTCTTGGCGAGGGAAAAATCCTTTCCGCTCCGAAACATCCGCGTGCCGACATCTATCGGATGGATGGAATGTTAGAGCAGGCATTGAACCTCAGTGATGACCATGGCTCGCCGTATGAAAAACTGCGAGCGCGGCATGATACGCGCTATGACGCGAAGTATTCGCGTCGCGATTTGACATTACACCTCACGGGAAACATGGAGCGTTATCGTTGGTCCATTGATGATAAAACCCTGTGGCAAGATGCGAAAATTCCCGTGCGCAAGGGTGAGGTGCTGCGCATGACATTGGTGAACGATACCATGATGCATCATCCGATTCACTTGCATGGCCATTTTTTCCGCATGATCAACGAAGGCGGCAATCGTTCGCCGCTGAAACACACCGTTGATATTCCACCGATGGGGCGGAGGACGATCGAGTTTCTCACCGATGTGAGTGGCGACTGGTTTTTTCACTGTCATTTACTTTACCACATGGATGCAGGGATGGCGCGGGTGATTGCATACGAAGAGCATCGGCCAGAGAATGAGCCGGATCTGGGGGCAATGTCGCGAACGCCTTGGTATGCGATGATCGACGGCATGGTGCAGACGAATATGACAATGGGCATGCTGACGCTGATGCGTGGCGACGATGATTTTGTCTACGAATGGGAGCATCCCTGGGAAGAGCCCGATGAGCATGAACATGGGCATGGGGAAAAAAATGATTTTTATTGGCGTCATGTGTTTGATGCCAATCTCGCTTCGCTTGCCGGTGCGCGCGTTTCATTTCACGAACAGGAAGCCGTGGCCTTTGCGGGTGTCGAGTATCGTCTTCCGTATTTGATCGATACGCAATGGAGCATCGATGCCCATGGTAATGGTCGCGTCGTTCTGGGGAAATACCAACAACTCACGGACCGTCTCGGCGTGCATGCTGACCTAGAATACGACACCGAGGAGGGTTGGCAATATCAGGCGGGATTGCGCTGGATTCTCAATTCTACCTTTGATCTCACTGCGGGATACCACTCCGATCATTCTTGGGGAGCGGGAATCGGCTTTCACTTTTAATGCGAAAAAGACAAACAAACTAACTAAACAAAATTATGAAAAAAGCAATCATCATCAACATTATCATCGCAGCCGCATTGTCGGCATGTGCGACTAACTCACAACCTGTAGCAAAACCTGCAAATGCGAAAGCCTACCCACTGACGACATGCCTTGTCACCGATAACCGACTCGGTTCGATGGGCACTCCCGTGACGCTGTATCACGGCACTCAAGAAATCAAACTGTGCTGCAAGCCCTGCGTGAGAAAATTTGAATCACAGCCAGAAAAGTATCTTGGAAAGCTGCCATGATGGGCTGCGCGATCCATTTTTAAAGCGAGCAAGATTGGCAATCCTTGCCAGCGCATTCGATTTTGTTCCAAGGCATTTTGGAGAGCAAAATGGCCAAGCCGCACCAGCCTGTCGAGCCGGCGAGGGTGAGGCCGCAGCCGAGAAATGCGGGAATGAGAGCGAAGTTTGCGTGCACTGTCATCGCGAGGATGGAACCGGTGAGGGCGAGAAGTCCGATGATCAATTGCACTTGACGCATCAATGGCAATACCTTGCCCTCACTGCGCTGGAGGGGAAGTCCCTTGGCTTCCCAAGCGAGCACTCCGCCATCGAGAATGGTGAGATTGCTGCAACCTGCGGCTTGCAATTTTTGATAGGCCTGTTCCGCGCGTTTTCCGCCCCGGCAGATGAGCACGCATTGTTCAGCGGTGGCGCTGGTCGATTTCACTGCTGTGGGATCGAGCTGATCGAGCGGCATTAAGTGCGATCCGGCAATGTGCATTTCGTCATGCTCGACGGGCGTGCGCACATCAATGAGGCTGATGTTTTTTCCTGATTGAAGGCTGTTTTGGAGTTCTGTGGCGTTGATTTTCATAGTCTGTGCGGTTTGTGTGTGAATGAATATATTCCTATATGGTTATTCTTGCAAGTTTTATTTTTCTCTTTATAATGAGGGCATGACGAAACTGGATGCCATACAACTGGAGCGCGTGGCCAATTTGTTCCGAGCCTTTTCGGAGGCCAGCCGTTTGGCGATCGTGCAGGAGTTGAAAGCGGGCGAACGCAGCGTTTCGGACATCGTCGATGTCTTGCCCACCAGCCAGGCGAATGTTTCGAAACAACTAAAAATGCTTCACGATGCCGGGGTGGTGAGTCGCCGCAAAGAGGGCACACAGGTGCTCTATCAGATCGCCGATCCGATGGTGTTCGAGCTCTGCCGTCTGGTGTGCGACAAACTAAATCGCGATATGATGAAAACATCGCGTTTGAAATTTTGAGTATTGATCACGATCAAGTGTCCCTCGCTAGACTTTGATAAATCCGCAAAACCCCTTCATTTGCGGCAATACTTGAGTTCCAGTTGATAGGTTTTTTGCGCGCTGAAACTGGCTCAGTTTGTCTTTTGAAAAGCTCTGTGTTGAGAAAGAGAAGCAACAAAAGGGTATGCAGCAAATCTTTTCCCGCAACTCCGTTTTGGGCTTGCCTTGCGGCGGTGGAATGGGCAAAACGGTCGTCCGCACCGCAGGCGACGCGCGATTCCATAGTTCCGTTGCCCGTCTGAGGGGCTACTAATCACTACACCGCGCAGCCATGGAAAGCATCTCATCACGAATTCAAAAAGTTTCT
>CANHKJ010000244.1 GCA_947460915.1 Verrucomicrobiia bacterium | reverse complement strand
TTTGTCACCAATTTGTCACCACCCTTCATATTGATGGTGGCTGGTGCGTCAACTTCCATGCCAATTAACCCCTCTAAACCGTTGATAGTGAAGGAATAATGCATGGTACACCCGAAGGGACTTGAACCCCTAACCTTCTGATTCGTAGTCAGACGCTCTATCCAATTGAGCTACGGGTGCTTTGCAGCAGTGCGCTAAGCGCGGGGGCGAAGACTGCACAAAAATGCGAATTCGGTCAAGGATATTTCTCATTTTTTTTGCAGAAAATGCAATTAACTTTTTTGCAACGGGTTTTGTGATCATGTGAAAGCGATCTTAGCAATTGCAGTTCAGGGATTTTTCGATAACGTTGTGGTGTATGAAGTGTCGCTGGGTTGTGTGTATTTTTGTAGTCGTCCTCGGCATCGTTTGGTTTTATGATGCGCCGCGCTGGACATCGTTGGCATCACGCATCCTGCACGACCCTTCTGTTTTGATGAATGTGACCTCGAATAAATCTGAATCAATTGGTGCATCTCGGGCGCTAGCTGCGGCAGCCCGCGTGAAGCCCATACTGAGCAATGAGCTTGCAACCAAAGGGCTGCATTGGGGAGATGCTGTTTTCCTGCGAGCATTCAAGGAGGAGGGTGCACTGGAACTCTTTGTGCAAGACCGAGTAAGCAAACGATTTGTTTTATTTCGGACCTATCAGATCGCCAAGCAATCGGGCGAACTCGGGCCCAAACAACGCGAGGGTGATGGTCAAGTGCCTGAGGGATTCTATTACGCAGGACGCGCGTCGATGAAGCCTGATAGCACATATCACCTAGCCATCAACTGTGGTTATCCCAATGCCTATGATCGCGCGCATGAGCGCACTGGTTCATTCATCATGATCCATGGAAATACGGTATCAATTGGCTGCCTAGCGATGACCGATGAAAAGATCGAGGAAATCTACAGCCTCTGTGATGCAGCTTTACTTGGAGGGCAAGATTTTTTCCGCATTCATCTATTCCCCTTTCGAATGACGGAAACGCGCCTCGCCGAGGCGACAGGTCACCCATGGCTGGAATTCTGGAACAACTTGAAGCAAGGATATGATCACTTCGAGACATACGGTATCCCTCCTGAGGTGGAGGAGAAAAACCTGCGCTATGAATTTTTGTTAGATGATACACCAAAGGATTCTCCATGATTTGCAATGATCAAATCAGCAATCTATCGATTTACCTCCACAACGGAAGATCAAACGAAGCTCTGGATTCTCGATTTTTCTGAAATTCTACAAAAGCCATTGCCTGATTGTTCTTAAGCCTCCTATACTAATTCCTCCTAACAGCTACGGTGGGAATATAGGGCGAAATTTAGGATTGTGAACCGAATCGGGTATTGCAGGCGCAGGGAGACAAACTTGCGTAGCGTTATCATTACGAATCTGTGCAAAAAAAACACCCCACCATAATGCATTGGCGAGGCATGAATGAATCTGTTAGCGTAGCTTATTGACCGAAACGATAACGACCAAGCGGCATGATAAAGTCGTTGAGTTTATTCTCCCATACGACCGCTCCTTGCCAATGATGCACGATCCATTTTTCTTTTGAGTGCAAACCAGGACCAGGAACGATGATGGCTGCATGAGCATTACCATCAGGGAGTGTCCAGAAAATCACATCTCCTACGAGAGGGTCAGCAGCGCGGAAATCATCCCCGGAGCGATGAAATAATCGCTGCAGATTTTGTACTCGGCTAGCGTCGATTTCTTTGTTCGGTCCACGTTCATACCATAGTTGGGGATATTGAGAAAATGCATTGGTCATATCCTCATGAAGGAGGTCTTTCACATTGATGCCTAATGCAGATTGGTAGGCCATGAGCAACAGCTCTGCCGAATTGTTTACAGGACTCTCAGTATTTTCCAACTTGGTGAGAGAAAGAGCAGCAACTGCGAGCTTGTGACTCGCAGAGGCATTTTCGCTCAATTCTTCAATGATGCTGTCAGCTGCTGCCTGAGTGCCAATCACTTGCTCGGATTTCAAGGATGCTAACAAAGGTCGACCAAAAAAGAGAGCCATGGCCACAGAAATAACCAAAATCACCCAACCTCCAAAAAAGTTTTTCTTAGGCTTTTGGGGGCGCGGGCCGATGTATTCGATGGTATTCAAACTATCGTATGGATTGTAGGGCATGGGGAACAGAATTTGATTACCATAAATACGCGCTTTTGACCAGCTTTTTTCACTTTTAGCAGTCTTTTATTTGCAAAATTTGCTACATTTTTCTTAATTAATTTTCTTACTAGACCAATCATCAAGCATCCCTTATAGCTTGCGCGTGCTGATACTCAAGACACAAAAAAATCTTCAATGGGGTGATCTCGATGTTCCGGTGATGGGATTACAAACCGACTGGTATGGACAAAGCATCGCCAACACCTTGATGTTTTCGTTAGTTTCCGACCCTCGATATCTTTGGTTCATAGCCGCGAGTAATCGACCAGCAAAAAATCACCCAGCTTCGCGGCCGGGCAATTTCACCCCTGAGCTATGGAAATATGATGTCGCTGAGTTATTCATTGCCGATCCTGATAGTGGGCGTTATTTCGAGTTCAATCTCGCGGCAAATGGCGCTTGGTGGAGCTGTGAATTCACGGCACCGCGGCAACGCGCAGAGGAGATTGACATTGCATTTCCCGACGTTGCTACGTTCGCCGAGATTTCGTTAGACGGTGGATGGATGAGTGCTATGGCGATTCCGCTCGATGTATTGCAGGCGCGCGTCAACTTCGGCAATCGGTCCCTAGCGAACGTCAGCTTCATTACAGCTTCACCAGAGCAGCGTTTCATCAGTGCTACGAAACTGCCTAAAGAAGAGCCTGATTTTCATATGCCAGCCGATTTTTCTCCATTACGATTTCACTCCCTCGACGAATGAAGTTGGCAAGTATCACGAGGAAGCATTAGTGTGCTTCGCCCCACATTCACTTCTCAATGTCACATCCCGCTCCCAATCCAGTCCCTAACAAACCACCTGTCGGTCTCTATGGAGGAAATGTGCTCTTCGCTGCGCCCGAGTCATGGGATGAAGCGTGCTTCTCCGCGCCGACCCTTAGAGCGATTCGCAGTGCTCGACCGACATGCATCTTGGGCGTGATCTGTCATGAGCGGCAGCTCGAATTTTGGCAAAGCATACACGGGATCGATGAAATCATCACATACCACGATCGTTCATCAGCCCGCAGTATTATGCGGGATCAAGCGCAGTCACGCTATCTATGGGAGAGCGCGATTTTGTGGGAGCACAATGTAGCTGCCGAGTATTGTTATGCGGCGAAAATTAAACAACGCCTGGGCTATCCAGCGAAGTCTTTGCAGAAGTATCTCACCGATGAAGTGTTAGTGCCCACCGTAGTTGGCCCGCCGGAGCATCGCGTGCAACACTACTTGCGCTTTATGACGAAGCTCAATGTGCCAACGCAGAAGCCTGAGTTATTCATGCCCGCTAATCTAGGCATTCCTCAGGAGCCTAGAACAGTTCTCATTAGTCCAGAATCTGATTACGGACCGCATTACGAGTGGGGTCTCGAACGCTGGGCTGAAATCATGGAACTACTGATCAACCATCTGCATGCAACAGTGCTAATCGTAGGTCATCCAGGATCGCGTACTGGCCTCGCAACAAGACTAGCAAAACTGTTTCCGTCTGACTGCCAATATGAGATGCTAAGCCCTCTCGCATCCAGTCTGCCCATCATTGCCGCATACTCGTTAGTGATCGCAGCTGACTCCAGCATCAGTCATCTCTCAGCGCATGTCGGAGTGACAACAATCAGCCTTTTTGGACCGAATGATCCTTCATGGCGCAGACCTTTAGGAAAACAACATACCTTCATACGTCACAAGACCGAGTGCGCTCCCTGTTTGCTTAAAAAGTGTTATTTTGATCTGCGTTGCCAAAAAGAAATGACCTACGAGGACGTTGCGAACGTCATCATGATGAAGTATTCGATGGCGTGACGTGTGTTTCTCTCCGATGCTTTTAATCCGAGATCACCACTGGGGGTGCATCGACCCATTTTCCATGCTCAGTGATCAGATCGATCAGGCGTGAAACAGCTTCATCCTCAGGGATGTTAAACTTCACTGCGGTCTTTCCGACATAAAGGTTGATCTTGCCGGGAGCACCGCCCACGTAACCGAAATCAGCATCGGCCATTTCGCCGGGGCCATTGACGATGCAGCCCATCACGGCAATGCGAACACCCTTGAGATGGCCTGTAGCCGCGCGGATTTTTTGCGTGGTCGATTGCAAATTGAACAAAGTCCGACCACAACTCGGGCAGGCCACATAATCGGTCTTGAAAATGCGCACGCCTGCCGCTTGAAGAATGTTGTAGGAAAGACGGAAGCTTTGGCCCGGGGCGGATTCCCCTTGCACCAAAACCGCGTCACCGATGCCATCGCAAAGCAAGGAACCGATGTTGCGAGCGGCCACTAGCAGAGCGTCTTGAAAATCCACCTCGCCCAGCGCCGGTTCGAGCGTGTCTTTCAGCAAAATCGGATGCCGTGCCTGCAAGCGCGAGGCCAGTAAGCGATAGCCGTGAATGACTTCAAGATCAATGCCATCGCGCAGCGTCACAAACTGAGGCGTCTCACTTTCATTGATTGCAACGATTTCCGAGTCGATGCGCGGATCGACTGCAACAAGGCCCGATTTTTCGATGATGATCTCGGGCTTGAAATCACCAAGTGC
>CANHKJ010000243.1 GCA_947460915.1 Verrucomicrobiia bacterium | reverse complement strand
TTGAGGAAACGTTGGGAAATTTCTCGATAGACCGGATCTTTGATCATCGCCATATCGGCATCGGTCATGATCGGATTGTAGCGGATCGATGGATCTTCTACATCGACAGGTTTGTCTTCTTCTTTGATGCTCACAGGCTCCCACTGCCAAGCACCTGCGGGGGATTTTTTGAGTTCCCATTCGTGGTTGAAAAGCATGGTGAAGTAGCCGTTGTCCCACTTCGTCGGATGCGTGGTCCAGGCACCTTCGATGCCGCTGGATACTGTCTGACGGCCGCAGCCCTTGCCATCGGGGTTGTGCCAACCGAGGCCTTGTTCATGGATGTCTGCGCCTTCGGGATCGGGGCCGAGTTTGCTGGCATCGCCGTTGCCGTGGCACTTGCCGATGGTGTGACCACCTGCGGTGAGTGCGACAGTTTCTTCATCGTTCATCGCCATACGCGCAAAGGTTTCACGAATGTGTGCTGCGGTGCGCACGGGATCTGGTTGATCGTTGACACCTTGTGGATTGACATAGATCAGACCCATCTGCACAGCGGCGAGGGGATTTTCCATGGTGGCGGGATTTTGTAAATCAGCATAACGGCCATCGCTGGGAGCGAGCCATTGTTTTTCACTTCCCCAATAGGTGTCTTTTTCGGGATGCCAGATGTCTTCACGACCGAAGCCAAAACCGAAGGTTTTGAGGCCTGTGGATTCGTAGGCTATGTTGCCGGCGAGGATGAAAAGGTCGGCCCAGCTGAGCTTGTTGCCGTATTTTTTCTTGATCGGCCAGAGCAGACGGCGGGCTTTGTCGAGGCTCACGTTATCGGGCCATGAGTTGAGTGGGGCGAAACGTTGGTTGCCGGTGTTGGCACCACCGCGACCATCGGCGCTGCGGTAGGAACCCGCGGAGTGCCAGGCCATGCGAATCATGAAGCCAGCGTAGGTTCCCCAGTCGGCGGGCCACCATTCTTGGCTATCGTGCATCAGCACGTGCAGATCTTTTTTCAATGCATCCACGTCGATTGTTTTGACGGCTTCGCGATAATTGAAATCGGGGTCCATCGGGTTGGTCTTGGTGTCGTGCTGATGGAGGATGTCCAAATTCAGCGCGTTGGGCCACCAATCCATATTTGATTTTCCGACAGAGGTGTGTCCTCCGTGCATGACCGGGCATTTTCCGGCAGAGCTGTGTTCCATTCCTTGCATATTGTGTGTGTTCTAGTTGTTGTGGGGGAATGCGGTGCATTCACGATGACATGATAAGTCACGACGAGCTATTTGCAAAGATGCATTTTACGATTGGAGCTATTGGTTTGACTTATAGCAGAAAATTGGTAAGTTGGGTTCATGGAATTGCGTCAATTGGAATCGTTCGTAGCGATCGTAGAGGAGGGCTCGCTGAGTGCTGCATCCAAGCGCCATCACTTATCGCAGCCCGCCTTAAGTCAGCAATTGCAAGCTCTCGAACAAGAGTTGGGAGAAACTCTGCTGCATCGGCATCCGAGAGGCATCGAGCCAACTGCTGCGGGCGAATTGTTGCTGGAACATGCAAGAGTAATGCTCGCGCAGGCCGAGCGCTTGCAAGGGGAGTTTCAAGGTCGTCGTGAGCTGGAAAGTGGCAGTTTTTCTTTTGGCATCATCCCGACCCTTGCCCCATATTTGCTGCCGCAGTTGCTCGGCCCCTTTCGCAAATCCCATCCGGGCGTAATGGTATCAGTGCGGGAATCGCGCACAGATCAATTGATTGCGATGGTGGTAGCGGGCGAGATCGAGTTTGCCATTTTGAGCGGGGCCTCGGCAGAAGATCGACGGAAGGCGTCGCTGCAATTGCGTGAATTGTTTCGCGAACCTTTGTTACTCGCCGCGCCAATGGGGCATCCCCTGACCTTGAAAAAAAACTTACCGCACCCCGAGGAGATTGATCCGAGCGAATTGATCCACCTGAGCGAAGGGCATTGTTTGGCAGATCGCACTCGCAAAATCTGGCGTGGATGCAAACAGGACTATCGCCTGCAATGCGATCAAATTTCCACAGCATTGGCGATGGTTTCTGCGGGGATGGGCGTGACTATCGTGCCGAAGCTCGCATCGCGCGCGATCCCTCACGGAAATATTGTCTGCAGATCGTTTGCAGGCAAGGGCATGGAGCGTCCGGTCCATTTGCTCAAGCTGCGCCGCTCTCGACTCACACCCGCAGCAGAAAAACTGCTCTCGAGCTTGGTGAAGTCATGATGAAGTGTCAGCTCGAACGCGCGGCCTTTGGTGCTGGTGAGGGGTACATCAGCGGTGAAGCGTAACTTGCCATCGTTTGCTGAGATTACGACCCGTAGACAAGTAAGTTCATAGCACGAATGGGACATGCTGTTTTTTTGCGGTCGGCACTGAAGGCCATGGCTCCGTTGTCGGTTCCTTGCGGGTTCACCTGCATGCAAACGGTGGCACAGTTTACCTTGGCCGATGGGCCGGCGGCGGTATACGTATTCTTTTTCACGATCAAGCTCACACAGTTTGACAAAATCAGCGCCATAGCGATGATAGTGCCTCGCGCCATGATGATCGAACTCACAGAAATGCCTTTTTTGGCAGCTATCAATGTCTCACTCATGGGGGTGGGAATTCTTGTCGTATTTTTCCTGATGTGGAAACTGGAATTTTTCGCCACCATTCTCAACATTAAGGCATTCAATCCCGAAGTGCCCGCGAAATTGCGCGATCTTTGGACTGATGAGGCCTATGACAAAGCGCGTGCCTACTCGACCACCTCAGCAAAATTCAGTGTCATCGAGTCAACCTTCTCGCTGTTTCTCCTGCTTGCGTTTTGGACGCTGGGCGGTTTTACATGGCTCGATCAATGGTCGCGCTCAGTGTTTCCGGATTCTCCCATTGCGATGGGATTATTGTTTTTGGGTGTGCTCTTTGCTGCACAACATCTCATTTCCCTGCCACTTGCAATCTACGATACTTTCGTCATTGAAGAAAAATTCGGCTTCAATCAAACGACGCCCAAACTCTATATCATCGATCAGCTGAAGGGAATCTTGCTCGCTGGCATCATCGGGCTACCTTTGATGGCAGCTGTGCTGTGGATCTTTCAGCATGTGCCAAATGCGTGGCTCTGGGCTTGGGCCTGCGTCTCCGCGTTTCAATTGCTGATGATGTGGCTTGCTCCAGCCGTCATTTTGCCCTTGTTCAATAAATTCGAGCCCATGCCCGAAGGCGAATTGCGCACAGCGATCGAAGCCATGGCTAAGCGTTGTGACTTTCCGATTGTCGGCCTTTTTGTGATGGATGGCTCGAAGCGTTCGACCAAGGCGAATGCCTTTTTCACTGGTTTTGGCAAAACGAAAAAAATTGCTTTGTTCGATACCCTCATCGCCAAGCACAGCACCGAAGAACTCGTTGCGATTCTGGCGCATGAAATTGGTCATTTCCGTTGTAAACACATTCCTCAACGTCTCCTGGCATCGATGCTGCAATCGGCAGTGATTTTCTTCCTCATCGGCCTCGCCACCGATCCGCAAGGAGCCTTTGCCCGCATGCTCTTCGATGCCTTCGGTGTGCCAACCATCAGCCCCCACGTCGGGCTCGTGCTCTTCGGTTTGTTGTTTTCACCCGTCTCTCGCTTGTTAGGAATTTTCTCGAACAAATGGTCACGTCGTCATGAATTCGAAGCCGATGCCTACGCCGCAAAGCACACTGGGTCCCCCGCACCTCTGATCGCAGCATTGAAAAAGCTCACTACCGATAATCTATCGCACCCCACGCCACATTCCTTGCGCGTCCTGCTCGATTACAGTCACCCACCCCTTAGCCAACGCTTAGAGGCATTGCAAAAGTTAGGGTGACATCGTTTCGTTTCGCGTTACTTTCTGCGGCCGCGACGATCACCGTTTGGTTGATCGCGTTGCTTCTGAGGAGCATTGGATTTTGGCGAAGTGCCTTGGCTTGATGCCTTCGATGCAGATTTTTTGTTGTCCGATTTTTGCGGGCGTTTGCTAGAAAATGTAGTGTTTTTTTTGCCTTTCGCAGTCTTGGCACCTGTGTCATTTTTATTGCTGCGAGGTGTGTTATTTCCGTCTCTGCGAGATGCACGCTTGCTCTCACCAGCGATGGTGAAATCGACAAATTTGCGCGCAAAGTCCACCTTTCCGACGCGGAGAGCAACGGCTTGGCCGGAGCGAAATTCTCCGCCATCACGCGAGGTGTAGCGCATGCGCGTGGAATCAAAATACCAATCACCCGCAGGCAAGTCTTCGCGTTTGACCACACCTTTCATGCCAATGGCGATGGCTTCGACGAAGAGGCCCATCGAGCGCACTTCGGTGATCATGCCTTCGAAGGTGGGTGGATCTTTCATGTCGCCTGCCTTGGCCAGCCACTCCATGAGTTTGAGTTGCTTGGTCTCACTTTCGGCTCCAGCGGACGTGCGTTCAGTGGTGGAAATGTGACGGGAAATTTCGGTGAGCTCTGCTTGCGATGCGGTGCGATCACAAGGCTTGGGTGCATTGCGCAGCAAGGATTGCAAGGCGCGATGCACAACGAGGTCAGCATAGCGACGGATCGGACTGGTGAAGTGGCAGTAGTCCTTTTTCGCGAGTCCGTAGTGACCCAATGGATCGACATCATACGCGGCTCGTTTGAGACTTTTGAGTAGGCCCAGTTTGATCACGTGCTCATCGGCATTGCCCTTCGCTGAATCTAACAACTGCTGAACATGCACGCGATTGCTCAGATCGCCAACTTGATACCCGAAAGTGCGGGCGATCTCGGCATAAGAGTTGAGC
>CANHKJ010000242.1 GCA_947460915.1 Verrucomicrobiia bacterium | reverse complement strand
TCCACCAAAATGCCCGCCGCTACCAGGTCCGTTATTGATGGTAATGGTACCCGAGAGCGTGGCAGTATTACCGTCGCCTACGCGAATTAATCCCTGCCCAGCAACGCCCGTGTTGGTACCGATCGTTATGTTGTTGGCGACATTGATCCCGTTGCTCAAAGCCAAGCCTGTGGCGGTGCCACTGAAGGAAACAGTCCCCGTGCCAAAAGCAGAATTGTGGCTAGCAGTGGTGAGACCGCCCGAGAGCGTTGTGCCGCCGGTGTATGTGTTGGCACCAGAGAGAATGAGCCCGCCGGCACCACTTTTGGTCAAGCCATCATTGCCAGCGACGGTCGTAGAGATGGTCAAGGCGCGATTGATCACATTGATGGTGGGTGAACCGCTTGTCACATCCAGCGTCAGAGCGACTCCAACTCCACTGATGGTCAAGTCGTGGGACGCGGTGGTTAGGTCCTCAAATACAATATTGCCAATCGAACGGTTCACTCCGCTGAGCCCAACTGCCTTAGTGCCAGTGATGTTCACTCCCGTGAAGTTTGCGGTATTGTCAACGCCATCGGCAATGGTCCCACCTGCCCACATGGCGGAGCTAGTCCAGCTGGTGTTACCTGCAGCAGAGCCTACTGTCCACGTGCCGTTCTGGGCCGAGGCAGAGGAAATGGCCAGAAGGAAGCAGCCTGCGAAGGGAGAGAAGAATGGGGATTTTTTCGGTTTCATAGTCGGGTTGTTGGATTGAATTATCGTGTTTCAGGGGCTGTCATGGCTTTCGACAAGCACACACGTGTTACAATTCCACAGCCAAGGTATCGGTTAACCTTTTTTTTACCCTCCACTCGATGGGGACTTCCCGAGGTGACAGGATTTCCTCGCGAGAGCAGAATTCGCGAAGGATTTCTAACAGTTACCGAAATTGGTAGATTCCGAAAGCATGAGGTGAAGGAGTCTCTCAGTTTTCCGTCACCTTCGCCCGCAGGAAAAGGCGTTCGGAAGAGTTGCTGCTGACTTTGGCAGCCACGGTAGTGATGCCTGGGACGGGAGTGTTTGCTTGAATCGCGAAGCTGACAGTGTTACCAGCGGCATCTGTTGTTAGATCATCGTGAAAGGTTTGCATGTCCTTGGACCAATGATAGGAAGCGGCAAGATCATCGGCCAGAACGCCCTGCGGGTGGGTGAAGGTGATGGTGTTGACGAGAGTTTGAAGGGCGGTGCGATCGGATTGGGCATAGCCGTTGGTGCCGATTTTCAACAGGATGATGTCGGTGTCCTGGCGTGTTGCCCAATTTTTAGCAAATTTCCGCTTACTTTTCGGAGCTTTGCGGTATAGAATTCGCAACGCATGCCGACTACGAAACCGGATCCTGAACAGACCTTCGTCCAACTGGTGGTGAATCATCAACCGGCATTGCGGGCTTTCGTGCTCTCATTGCTTCCGGGTAGTCAAGACGTGGACGACGTGATTCAGGATACCAACGCGGAAATCTGGACCAAACGAGGCGATTTCCGAATCGGGACCAATTTCAAGTCGTGGATGTTTTCCGTGGCGAAGTTCAAGGTCATGTCCGTGTGGCGTGACCACCAGCGCTGCAAAGTGTGGGCGGTGCCAGAGGAAATACTCGCTGTGCTGGTTGAGCGGATCGAGGTAGGGGCTTTTGCCGAAACGGAGCCTAGACATGATGTGCTGCGCTTTTGTTTAGACCGCCTGCGTGCCGAGGACCGCCTGCTGATTCTCAACCGCTACATTGATGAGCAGAATCTGGATCAATTGGCGCTTCAGTCGGGAAGGAATAAGGATAGTTTGAAAGTCTCTCTGCACCGCATACGCACCGCGCTGAAGGCCTGTATGAATCGTAAAATCCAACCTGGGGAATCATACGCATGAACGGATACGAGACCACTGACGGTAGACTTGATGTGCCAAAGCTCGAGATGTCCCTACAGGATTTGGAGACTGGGACGCTTGGTCCTTTGGAACGCGACGAGTTGATGGATCTCGTCAAACGCTCGCCTGCTGCACAAAGGGTTTATTTGGCGTATTTCGAGATGTCGGCAATGCTTCAGGCTGAGGCGTCCATGCATGAAGAGCAGGGAAAGCTGGCGAAAATCGTCCGCTTCGATCCTCCGTTGCGATTGTTCCGCCGAGCGCTCATAGCTGCTAGTGCGTTGATTATCCTTGCGGCACTAGTGGGCACGTTAATTCGCGCCGCCTTGCCAGAGGTAAGAGAACTCGCTCTTACTGCGGCGGCAGACACCCGTTGGTCTGTGTCTGGAGGCGTTCGGGATGTGAAAGAGCAAAGCGCCATTATGCGTGAGGGTTCCACCCTACGGGTGTTGACCGGTACCTTGGAGCTTAGGCTTGAATCTGGTGCCAGCATGGTCTTGCAAGGCCCGGCCCACGTTTTTTTTCCCAAGCTCAATCAACCCGTTCTGAGAAGCGGCTGGCTTTGGATCGACTCGGGCGCATCAGAGGAGAAATTCGAAATTCACACGCCGGATATCCGAATCCGCAATATCGGCACCCGTTTCGGAGTGAGAGTTCCCGCGAAAGGCCACACCGAGGTTCATCTCATCAAGGGCAAACTGGAAGTCTTCTCTGAAGCGATTCCTGAAAAAACCATAACCCTCACGCCCGAGAATTTCGGGCTGGCTATTCCCTCGCAGGGAGAACCTACCCAGACCAGCTTGGCGCGCGATCCGTTTCCGGACATTGTCGGATTGTTGGCTGCACCCGCCAATTATTCTACCACTGTGCTCGGCCAGAATCCTGTTGCCTATTGGCGGATCGACGAAAATTTAGAAGTAGCGCCGGGTGGCATCCTTCAGAATCAAGTTCAGGGCGAACCTGCCGGCCGGGCCAGAGCAGGTAATGATGGTTTCCGCACGCAAGGTCCCGGACCCGCAGACGGCTTCTCTGGATTTGGCGCGGCAAACCAATCGGCGAGACTAGACGGCAAGGCGGCCGAATCGCGGCTTTCGCTGGGAGCCGCCCCCCCGCGGCATGACGGTCTCATTTTCAAAGAGGTTTTCAAAGGCGAAGGCCCACTCCATCAACGCACACCTGATTTCAGCAGCAACGGAGCATCATGGGTAGCTGCTCACCGTTTCCGGGCAAACGGCTGGATTTCCTCCGGCACAGTGAGCGCCACACTCGCCTTCCAACCTGTCGATGGAGTGATCTACACGCTAGAGGGATCATTTCGCGACGTAAGCTCCCCTCATTGCGACTTGCCTTGGGTCGCCATTGGATTCGCCGGAGGCCAATCCAAAAGTGTGAAACCGGGAGACCGCTTTATTTCCGGCGAAGTCACAGGTCGATCCTGGATGCTGTTTCATGCGAATGACATGAATCAGGAAAACACCACCCATGATGTGGGCGATTCTAACCCGGAACCCTGGGCAAACTGGAACCGTGCACATGGCGGTGATATCGATATGCGAATTGTCCTCGATACAACCCTCGGTCATGGCAATTGGACGGCCACCTACTTCGCCCGGCGACCGGGTAAGGAGGACTATATCCAAGTAGGAGGCCCCCGCACCCTTCCCAATGAGGCGATCCGTTCGGTCGGAATTGCTGTTTCCGGCGATCGTATCCAAGCCAAAGTTACTGACTTCTCGCTTCAGGCCAAGGCTGTGAAGGAAGACCCAGCAAAAAGCGTCCGTGCCGAGGGGCCCTCGCGGCTTCTCAAAAGTGAAGGAGCGGTTTCCTGCTGGGTGCGACGGAAAGCTGGGAGTATGCGCCGGTCTATTCTTTGGTCCGCTGGACAGGATTCGGCTGACAATTTCCTTAACGTTCGTATAGAAGCTGATGGAAGAGTTGGAGTCTTCATCGAAAATGGGCGTTATGATGTGCTTCTTACTTCGGAGGAAAAGCTTTTTGATGGCAGATGGCACCATCTAACAGTAAGCTGGAGTCCGAGCTCAACCGATCTTTATCTCGACGGCCGTCTGGTCGCTTGGGAGCGAGAAAGTAGGGAAATGCTCCAGGGATTTCTTCCAGAACTCCAAGTCGGTGGTAGCTTGCAGGGTAATGATTTTTTCTCATTCCTCGGCGATATTGACGAGTTTGCCATTTGGAACCGCGACTTGAAACATGCCGAAATCGAGCAGCAATTTCGCTCAGGGAAAGTGGGTGGAGCCAAGGGTGCTAGGTAAGAAAGAAGCCTAAATTCTTTTTTGAAAATCTTAAAGTCATCAATTTATGCCCAAACTGGATTTCATAAGAAAAACAGAAGAATTTTTTCCAAGTATTCATCTCTATCAATTGCTGACAAATCTCGTATTTTGTTTTTTTACATCTGCCTGGTTTCTCAAGCAATTGGCATGCCGCAGTTAAGATCATTATAGATAAAACTATATCTACAATGAGCAAGCCAATGGTTAGCATCTTTTTGTGTGACTCTTGAAAGAGCATCACCGATGGCGAGAAGAAGGCTCTCAATGACTCCTGATCTTTATCTGTGATTAGATTATCCATCACCAAAATGTCACCAGCACGCATGGTCGGCAGCAAAACTTCGCGAACATAGCTGCGGAATATTTCCGCATTGACCGCGCCTTCCACTGTCATGCATGCGGTGCTTCCATCCTGGCGAACAGCGCCGCTCATAGTAGTGCTGAGCCAACAACCACAGGGAGCACTGGTATGAAGCCGTTTTCCGCGTGGACTGCGTCCGCGCAGGCGTGTCATATTCGTTTTAGCCGAGGACTCGTCGAGGAAGACAAGTCGTGAGGGATCAAAACCTTTTTGGATTTTGCGCCAGATCCGGCGCGCGCG
>CANHKJ010000241.1 GCA_947460915.1 Verrucomicrobiia bacterium | reverse complement strand
CAGGTTCTTTCGCGTCGCACCAAAAACAACCCTGTGCTCATTGGCGAACCCGGCGTCGGCAAAACAGCCATCGTCGAGGGCCTCGCTCGACGCATCGTTTCGGGCGATGTCCCGGAGTCGATGAAGAACAAACGGGTCATCACCCTCGACCTCGGCGGCATGCTCGCCGGCGCCAAGTACCGCGGCGAGTTTGAAGACCGACTCAAGGCATTCCTAAAAGAAGTCACCGACTCGAACGGACAAATCATTTTGTTCATCGACGAACTTCACACCATCGTCGGCGCCGGTGCGGCCGAAGGTGCTGTCGATGCCTCGAATCTGCTCAAGCCCCAACTCGCTCGCGGCGAGCTCTCGACTATCGGTGCCACCACGCTCGATGAATACCGCAAGCACATTGAAAAAGACGCCGCACTCGAGCGCCGCTTCCAACCCGTGCTCGTCGGCGAACCGACCGCAGAAGATACCATCGCCATTCTTCGTGGCCTCAAGGAACGCTATGAGGTGCATCACGGCGTTCGCATTCAAGACGGTGCAATCGTCGCCGCTGCAGTGCTCTCCGACCGATACATTTCCGATCGTTTCCTGCCCGACAAAGCTGTCGATTTGATCGACGAAGCCGCATCGCGCTTGAAGATCGAACTCGATTCCATGCCCACCGAGATCGATCAGATCGAACGTCAGGTTTTGCAGTTAGAGATGGAGAAAAAAGCGTTAGAGAAAGAAACCGACAAGGCATCCGCCGTACGCTTGGACAAAGTCAAAGAAGAGCAATCGAACCTCAAGGAGCAAAGCTCCGCCCTGATCACCCAATGGCGCAATGAAAAAGCCGTCATTGATGAAGTGCGAAGTGCCCAAGAGAAAATCGAAACGCTTAAGACTCAAATCGAACAGGCCCAGCGGATTGGCAATCTCACCCGTGCCTCAGAAATCACCTACGGTGAGCTACCCCAACAGCAACGCGACCTCGAGACAGCAAAAGAGAAACTCGCCGACTTCCAGAAAAACGGCGGCATTCTCAAGGAGGAAGTTACCGAGGACGACATCGCCCGCGTTGTTTCCGCTTGGACTGGCATTCCCGTCAACCGATTGCAAGAAGGCGAGCGCGCCAAGCTCCTGCAAATGGAAGATCGACTCGGTGAACGAGTGATCGGCCAGAAAAAAGCCATCTCCGCCGTTAGCAATGCCGTGCGCCGCGCACGCTCTGGTCTGCAAGATGAGAATCGCCCCGTAGGCTCCTTCATTTTCCTCGGCCCCACTGGCGTCGGCAAAACCGAACTATCGAAAGCTCTGGCGGAATTCCTCTTCGATGACGAAAACGCCATGGTCCGCATCGATATGTCGGAATACATGGAGAAACACAGCGTCGCTCGTTTGATCGGCGCGCCTCCAGGCTATGTCGGCTACGATGAAGGCGGACAACTCAGCGAACGCGTGCGTCGCAAGCCCTACAGCGTAATCCTATTTGACGAAATCGAAAAGGCCCACAGCGATGTCTTCAACGTGCTCCTGCAAGTTCTCGACGATGGTCGCATCACCGATGGCCAAGGTCGCACAGTAGATTTCCGCAACACCGTCATCATCCTCACCTCGAACATTGGCTCGCAATACATCCTCAATGAGGAAAATTCCGAGCAGCGCGAGGCAAAGGTGTTAGAAGCATTGCGCGGACACTTCCGCCCCGAGTTCCTCAACCGCATCGATGAGACCATCATCTTCGATCGACTCGATCGAAGTGAAATCACCCGCATTGTCGACATCCAACTCGGTCGCCTGCGTCAACGCCTTGCCAAGCAAGGATTGGCCATCGCACTCAGCAGCGAAGCCAAAGAGTTCATCGGCAACCAAGGCTACGATCCCACCTACGGTGCCCGTCCCTTGAAACGAGCGATCCAGCATCACCTGCTCGATCCCCTTAGTATCCAAGTCCTCGATGGCCATTTCATCGATGGAGATGTGATCGAAGTCGGTGTCAAAGATGGCGCACTGACCTTTGTCAAATAGCCCTAACAAATAATCAAAAGTCGGCGGGCAGGAACATCTTGCGCGCCGACTTTGTGCGTCGAGCCCCAAGGTCCACAATGTCCCATTCACCCATTCACCTTCCGACTCACCCACCAGCTATGAAGCTTCTTAAACAACCTCAGCCACAGATGAACGGTACCCCATGATACAGCTGCGCCAAGCACAGCGCAGATGATCGCGCTTGGCAGCGTGATGTGCACATTCCACCATGATTCGTCACGCATAAGGGAAATCGCAGAGCCAAGACTCGTGCCGATTACGGCACCGGATAGCACACCGCATTGCACAAAAAACATCATCACTCCCACCGAGATCTTGCCCTTGGCCCAGCCTGTCAATGTGGCAGATACTGTCATGCCTGTGAATAGGGCGACCAATAAGGCTAACAGAAGAATGCAGGCTAAGAGAATCGCACAGCAGACAATCACTGCAATGACGACAAAAGCTGCCAAAACGAGCATAAACAAAAAGAGATTGAAGCCATCTTCTTGATATTCTAGCGATTCGGCACTCTCTACCATCTGCAAGAGAAAGCCATACGATAATAATGCCATTGCGTTCATGATGCTTTGATTTTCTTACGATTCTCTTGCAATCGGCCCATTTTTTTCATCCATCGCGGGCCCAGCACCATCGACAACACAAACAACAAGGCTTGGACCAATACGATGCATGGGCCACTGCGGAGATCGAAATGATAACTCACCCAAATGCCACTCACAGTGGAAAAAACCGCCGTGGCGCAGGCAATCGCCATCATGCGATCGAAGCGTTTGGTCCACAAAAATGCCGTTGCTCCCGGGCTGATCAACAGTGCCGTGACTAAGATGATTCCCACTGCGTGCAACGAAATGACAATCGCCATCGTGAGCAAGCAGAGCAGCGCATAATGCAAAATTCGCACTGGCAAGTGAATGACGCGAGCTTGTGAGGGATCAAAACTCAACAACAAAAAATCCCGACGTTTCAACCAAACGATGGCACTCACGACCATAGTAACCGCTGCGATTTCTCCGACTTGTCGATTGCTGATGCCGAGAATATTTCCGAACAAAATGTGATCGAGATGGATATCACTTGTCGTGCGCGTAAACATCACCAAACCCAACGCGAACAAGCCTGTGAAAACAACGCCCATGACGGTGTCTTCTTTGATGCGGCTGTTATTTTTGATAAAACCTGTGCTCAACGCGCAAAACAGTCCTGAGAAAAATGCTCCAATCAGCAAAGGTATTCCGATCCAGTAGGACAGCACGATTCCTGGTAAGACAGCGTGCGAAATGGCATCGCCCATCAGCGACCAACCACGCAAGATCAAGAAGCAGGAAAGCAACGCGCACATCACCGCAATCAGACATCCCGAGAGCATCGCCGCCTGCATGAATTCTTCCTGAAATGGTTCGAACCAATTCACGCTTGTCCCTCCTTTCGCTGATCGATGCGTTTTCTTTTCCTACCTTGCGCTAGCATCCCATGCTTGGGAGCAAAAATCCAACACAGCAAAAACACCAGCGTTTGCAAGGTAACAATGCATCCACCGGGACTGCCATTGATGAAATAACTCGCGTAGGCCCCCACACTGGCTGTTACGGCACCAAGCAGAGCAGAGAGAAGCATCATGCGAGGGAATCGATCCGTTAACAAATACGCCGTGGCCCCTGGAGTGATCAACATCGCCACCACCAAAATCGCGCCGACCGCTTGCAATGCGGCGACTGCCATCGCGCTGACCAAGCCTAACAACAATCCATGCAACAGACCAACTCGCAGTCCAATCGTTTTGGCCTGAACGACATCGAAGCAGAACAACATCAGATCACGCCACTTCAGACAAATGAGGAAGAGACAAAACACACTGATGCCAATCACCTGCCAGAGATCACGATCTGCAATGCCAAGAATGTTGCCCTGGATGATACTTTTTAAATCCACTTGCGCGGGATAGAGCCCGATCAAAAGCAAACCAAAGGCAAAAAATGTGGTGAAGACAATGCCGATGACCGCGTCTTCGCGAATCTGTGATTTCGCTTTCACGACTGCCATCGCTGCCGCTGCAAATAAGCCCGCGAAAAATGATCCTAGTGCCAATGGCCAACCGATGATGTATGCCACGGCAACACCGGGCACCACAGCATGCGATAAGGCATCGCCCATGAGTGACCATCCCTTCAAGGTCAGAAAGGCCGACAGCAATCCGCAGGTCAGGCCAATCAAGGCACAAGCGCACATCGCCTTGACCATGTAGTCATACTCAAAAGGAATCATCCACTCGCCCGCCATCACGTTTCCTCCCTTCGCGCCTTGATGAGTTCCTCACGACCCTCGCGATTTTTGTATTCCAGATGTCCGTCTTTTCCAAACACCAACGGGCGCTCATCATCGGTGAGAACTTTTACAGCACGACCATCATGACGTTGGATCGTCGATTGCTCAAAGTGGAAATGCCGCAGTTGTCCGCCAAATGCCGCCGTGAGATTTTGCTCCGTGAAAATTTCGTCGGTTGGCCCATAGGCTAACACTTTTCGATTGATCAGAACCACCTGATCACAAAACTCAGGCACGGCACCGAGATTGTGCGTGGAAACCAAAATCACAGCACCCTCTTCGCGGAGCTCGCGTAGCAACTCGATGATCGCATCTTCTGTCTTCACATCCACTCCGGTGAATGGCTCATCTAACAAAATCATGCGTCCACCTTGTGCTAACGCACGTGCGAGAAACACGCGCTTCTTTTGCCCGCCCGATAGTTCACCGATCTG
>CANHKJ010000240.1 GCA_947460915.1 Verrucomicrobiia bacterium | reverse complement strand
CTGGTGCCGAGTGTGCCTGCGGTGTAAAAATCCAATACGCCTGACGAGAAGGATCCGCTCTCGATGGTGATGAGGCTGGTGATGGCTGAGTTGCTAGTATTGACCATGCGGAAGCCGTTGCCATGACCTGAGAGATCGAGATTGCCGCCATTGATGAGCAAGCTGGCGTTGACATTATTGGCCATGATTGGCTCGTTGCCCGAAGTGGCAGGGCCGTTGATCTTGAGTGTGCCGTTACTTACCGTTAGGTTGGCCGCTCCCGCCGCGCTGCCGATCACGATGCCGCGTCCGGAGCCAAAGGTGGTAGTTTCTCCACCGGGAGGATTGTAAACGGCACCTGCGGCGGAGCCGTTTACGATGAAGAGTCGATCGCTGGTCAAAGTGGCTCCGTAGGTTGGTGCGGTGCCGCCGCTCCAGTTGCCATTGGTGGTCCATTCGTTATCGATGGAACCATTCCAGTTGTAATCAGCTGCCATCGCAATGATGGGAGTAAAGGCGGTGATGAGTGAGCAGGAGGCGGCAATGCATTTCGCCGAGAGAGGAGAGTTCTTGGGTTTCATAATCGAGTTGTTTGGAAGCGTTGAGGGTTTGGGCTGACGCGCAATCATCGACGAATCGGTGGTATTTGTCTTCTGCTGCTTGTTACACGTTTTGTGCAAAATGTTACACTTTATGGATCTAGGCCTTATGAGGAGCGATCGGCTTTTTGGTGCTCACGGGCTCACAACAACTTCGAGAATGTAGAAGCCCCGCGTCGGATGTGATCTGCTTGGATGGATGGTGATTTGGTCGATTTCGCCATTGCGAATCGTGCTCGTGGTCCCGGGTGAGACGATCGGCCATGCTGCGATGTCTGCGAGATCATTGCCATGGCGGACTCGCCAGCTGAGATTGGCTGCTTGCCAACGCCAAGGAAAGCTGAGACTGACGGTATTGGTGTTGATAGCGCTGGTGCGAAAAGGGTTGCCGTTGGGGATTTGAGAATTGGTGAGAAAAGCGTATTCTAACAGATCTGAGAGTCCATCTCCATCGGTATCGGTGATTGCGCTTGGTAGGGGGGAGGATACATTTACTGAAACGATGCGCTCATGGCTGAGGGTGCCATCGCTGACGCGCACGGTAATTTGATAGTTGCTGGGGCCTTGCAATGCTGTTGGTGTCCAAGAAAATTCGCCTGAGTTGGGATGGATGGTCGCTCCCGTGGGAGGATTAACGAGGCTATAGATTAGGGTGTTTATTGGGAGATCGGCATCGGTCGCGCTGGCGGTAAAGTTCAATGCGGCTCCGATATTGACTGATAGCGCAGGGATTTCAGCGAGCACGGGTGCTGTATTTTCGACGATGGCTGGCACGACGAAGCGCCATTTGAATGCATCCGAGTTGCTGGTGATGGTACCCGTGCTCAAGATGCCGCCGCTGCTCATTTGCAGTCGTGTGTTTGACTGAGGATGTTCGAGGTAAAACCATCCATCTTGAGCGGAAGTGGTGCTCTCCGTGGGCACTAGCAACCATTCGCTCTGCGGTGTGAAATTACTCGCTGATACGAGTCCTACATAGGTTCCATTGAAGAAGCGCAGCCTGCGTCCATCGCGGCGGGAAATGATGCGCACGGTATTCGCTGTAATGCCGGGAATGAGATACCACTGGGTGCCTAGCGCGGAGATCTCTGGACTGACGCTCGTTACGCTGTCGCTGGGAGTGGATGTGCTACCAGGATTTTGAACGCGCGCATACACATTGCGATTATGCAGGTGATAGGCTTTGTCATTGAGAATGCTAGTAACGCCATCCCAGCCAGCGTATAGTGCGCCAAAGGCAGTGATTGATCCATCGGCATTGCGGGTGTTCGATCGCGGCGCGGTTGCTGTATCGGTGCCACTACCGCTGCCTTCGATGTATTGAAATAGTGAGTAGCGCCGAAGCCATGGGAGAGATTCGGCGCGCCAGAGAAACTCGGCGAGGAAATTGTAGTTTGCTCCGCGTGTCCAGTTGTCTGTGCCAGACCAACTGACGACAGAAAACTCCGTGAGCCATACAGGGCGGTTGTGGGTGTTGTAAACGTTTTGCAGAAGGCTGATGAGGCTAGCCGAATTCGGCCCTGCGTACCAATGAACGGCAGTGAAGTCGATGCGCAGCCCGCGTGCTTCTGCTTGGGTTGTGAAGTCTTGAAACCAGGAGCCATTGGTCGTGCCTGGAGCTGGTGAAACGAGTGGCGCATCGAGAGCTTCGAGGCGCGGCCATAATTCAATTGCACTATCCACGCTCATGTTGGATTGATCGGTGCGGTCTGGCTCGTTGTAACCCATGAGGTGAATCGGTTTCGCATTGCCATTGAAATCGCGGCGCAAGGAATCGATCGGCGCAAAGCTAGCTCCGTGATTCAAGTTGCCACTCCATTGCATCGGATTGAATGTGTGGTTGTTGGTGATAAATGGCAGAGCGTCACTCGCTTGGCGGCCCCAGCTGTAACTCCAAGAGTGAGAAGGTCCATTGAGTTGCTCCCATGAGTTTTCCATCCATGTTTGCGAGCTGTTAGGGAAGGGGCTTTGGTGTGTTGCTGCGATTCCTTTTTTCGGGTGAATGATGGGTGATTGGGTAAACCAGCGCTGGAGATTGGATCCATCAATGGGGCGCAATGCCATGGGATTTCCTGCGGTCCATGAGCCATATCGCGTCTGTAGCGCCATGCCGGTGCAAGCATTGACGATACGAAAGTAAGTGGCATCAATGCTTTGAATTAGCCAATCTTGGTGCGGCAATCCCGAGTAATCTTCTAGGATGACCAAGTCATGATCGGTAGCATTGAGGGATTGAGGAGCGAGGCATTTTCCCGTGGCGAGATGACGGATGCGATAGGTGCCATCGCGATGATTGAGAAGCAATTGCCAGCCGAGTGCTTCCCGTGGGAGTGTAAAGGATGAAAAGCGGACGGCATCATTGACGAAGCCGAGGAAGCGTCCATCGGTGATGCCGCAGCGAATGAGGTAGCTAGAGTCGGAATATTTTTGCCAATCGATGATAGGTGGTGCTGCCATCTCTACATCTTGTCCCAGCGGGTAGCCGCCATCTCGCGGTGGGAAGACCAAAAGCTCGCGGATGCGTGCAAAATTTGCCGTGGTGGTGCGGTAGCGGATTTTGTTAGTAGTGACGGGCGTGGTGAAGGGGATAATGAGGCTGGGGTTGAGATTGGTGGTGAATGTGGCACCAGGAATGGGCAACCAGCTACTGCCATCCCAGTAATCTAACGCAAAATTCTCAGCTGTGCCTGTTACGGGATTGCTACCAAATCCGCTGTAAAGATGTGCGCTGCCGATGATGTGCGAGTCGATCAAATCGATCTCTAAGGTATCGCCCGCCACGGTGCCATTGCACAACCAGCGAGAGGAATCATCGACGTAGCCGTCGACCGCACGCTTGGGGAAGGCATCCTGCCGGATGGTGGATGCTTTGGTCGCACGCCGATGAGATAAGCTAAGTCGGACGTCGGTACCGATGGGGTAACCTTGTTCGATGTTGTTGAGGAGGTTCGGGGGGAAGAGTGCCATTTCTCGGATGCTGCGGCTGCCGGTGTCTGTCGTGAAAAGCCGGATGCGATTGGTGGTAATGGGAGCAGAGAAAATGACTGAGCGCTCAGTGGCTGTATTGCCTGTGACAGCGGAGCCCGCCACATCGATCCAGGTGCTGCCATTGAAGTATTGAAATTTGAAGCTTGCGAGGGGTGCTTGCACGGGATTGTTGTCTAGGCCGAGATAAAGATGTGCGCTTGCAATAGCGAGTGGGCGCGGAAATGTCACTTCAAGCCATTTGGCCGAGCTAGTATTATTGGTGCGGAAGCTATGATAGTTGCTGACGATGCCATCGACCGCAAAATCTGCTAGGTAGGTACTAGTTTTTCCGCTCGCTGTGACTTTTTGGTATTTTGCAAGATTGGTTCTCGAGTCAGATGCCTGAAGAGTGGCACAAGTGATCGCCAGTATGAGGAGTATTCGATACCAAGCCCATGCGCGAATGCGTGAGCTCGCGAATTGGCACGAGGAGAAATGATTGAGAGCGGACACCATGGATCGGAAAAGTTACTTTTGGACTAGATGCCACAATGCATGCAAATTTTCATTTGTCACGTTTTCTCAGTTATACCAATCGTGCAAAGTATGATACTTGGAAAACATGGTATCATCAGGTGCCGAACAATCGATCGCCGGCATCGCCGAGTCCTGGTAAGATGTAGCCGTGTTCATTGAGGCAACGATCGAGCGCTGCGGCGTAGATCGGCACATCGGGCCAAGCTTTTTCGAAAAGCTCTACTCCTTCGGGTGCGGCGACAAGGCAGGCAAAGCGGATGTTTTTTGCCCCTGCATCGCGAAGTTGTTTGACGGCCTCGATGGCTGATCCTCCCGTGGCGAGCATCGGGTCGAGCAAAATGATTTCACTTTCTGCTAGGGAATCGGGAAGGTTGGAGTAATAGGTTCTGGGCAGCAGCGTTTCTTCATCGCGCTTGAGGCCGATGTGGGCGACGCAAGCTTGTGGGATGACGTCGAGAAATCCATCGAGAAATCCGAGGCCTGCGCGGAGGATCGGCACAAGTATGACAGGGGCTTGCAATCGTTGGGCGGAAATCGTTTCGAGCGGAGTCTCGACGGAGTAATGCTCGGTGCCAAATGTTTCACACAAGTAGGGCGTCATCAGCGTGGCGACGCGGCGCACGCTCTGGCGAAACAGATGCGGTGGGCAATTTTTTTGGCGCAGGATTCCCAATTCGTTGGCAATGAGTGGATGCTTGAGTTCCTGGAACATAACATTGTTAGG
>CANHKJ010000239.1 GCA_947460915.1 Verrucomicrobiia bacterium | reverse complement strand
GTCGCGACCTTGAGTTTTCTTATGGGGGCGACGATGGCGGGCTATGCAATCCATCACCCGAGATTGGAAATTTCCCGTCCTAACGCCAGGGCGGTGATGGTGATTGGTCTGTGCATGCTGATGGCTCACGCGGTGTTGTCGGCCTTTCCGCTCGCGGCGATCGGCGTGGCGAGTTTTGCGTGTGGTTTTCAAAATGCGTTAGCCACTCACTATCGTGGCATGATTTTAAGGACGACACACATTACGGGATTGCTCACGGATTTGGGCACGAATCTTGGCATGACGATTCGCGGACACGACATCGCGCGGTGGAAAATTTTCATACCGTTATGGTTGGTGCTGAGTTTTTTTCTTGGCTCAGCTTTGGGGGCGGTGTTGGTGATTCGCTTGCACGCGCCATTTCTTTTGGTGGTGGCATCTTTGTATGTGGCGGGCGGCTTATCGTGGTCGATCTACAAGCATTGGTTTAGCCCGAAGATGAGATGATTGGCTAGTTGGGCTAGGAATAGGAATTGCTTTTTTAAGGAGAGAAGCCATGCTCTGCGGCCGTATTGGGTTGAAGCGTATGATGGTTGGGAAAAAAGTAGTGATGGGGATGTGGTTGTTGTCGATGGTGACGGCGCACGCTCAAGCACCGGGTGGACCGGTGAAGGTGGAGAGCTACGAGGTCAAGGCGGCACCTTTTTCCGAGCAAGTATCGACGGTCGGCACACTGCGCGCCAATGAATCGGTGACGCTGGTGGCGGAAACCTCGCGGCGATTGGTGAAAATTTTGGCACAAGAGGGGGCCACGGTGAAAAAAGGCGAACTCTTGTTTCAGCTCGATGATGCCGAATTGCAGGCGGAGCTTCAAGAAATCGAGGCAAAACTGGCACTGGCCTTGGCGAACAAAACCCGCAATGAGCAGCTATTGCCCACCAAGGCGATCAGTCAGCTGGAAGTGGACATTGCACGAGCCGAGTGGAGCATTTTGGATGCGCAAAAAAAGACCAAGTTGGTCGAAATCGAGCGCGCTCAGGTGCGTGCTCCCTTCGACGGCAGCATGGGTGTGCGCTTGGTGAGCGAAGGAGCATTTTTGAGTCCAGCGACGCCGTTGACAACCTTGCAGGATCTCTCGCAGATGAAGATCGATTTTTCCTTGCCCGAGCGCTATGCCTCGGTGATCAAAAAAGGCCTCGAATTCAGCTTTACGATTGCGGGACAGGGCAAAGAACAACGAGGTTCGATCACCGTGATCGAGCCAGCGATTGATGAGGCGACGCGCAGTTTGCGTGTTCGTGGCGTCTGTCAGGCGGCGAGTGGTCTCGCGCCCGGAGGTTTTGCCGATGTGAAGCTTACCTTAAGCACCGATTCTCTGGGCTTGATGTTGCCGACGCAAGCAATCGTGCCGTCGCCCCGCGGACATGGCGTGTATGTGATCGAGGAAGGCAAAGCGAAATTTCAGGAAATCCGCATCGGCACGCGAACACCGGAGCAAGTGCAGGTAGTGCAAGGTTTGAGCGAAGGACAAATCGTCGCCACCACGAATCTCAACCGTGTGCGCCCGGGCGTAGAACTCAGCATCGCAACGAAACCATGAGCCTTTCTGCTGTCTGCATTCGCCGTCCAGTCTTGGCGATTGTTTGTTCCATTCTGATTGTGTTGTTTGGCATCACGGGATTTTATTTCCTCGGTGTGCGCGAGTATCCAGCGGTCGATCCGCCGATCGTCACGGTGCAAACAACCTACCCCGGAGCAAACCCCTCGGTGGTGGCTTCACAGATCACGGAACCGCTCGAACAAGTGATCAACGGCATTGCAGGGATTCGCACATTGAGTTCAGATTCGCGCGATGAACGCAGCACGATCACAGTGGAATTTACGTTAGATACGGATCTTGATACGGCAGCGAATGATGTGCGAGATCGGGTGGCGCGGGCGGCGAGAAATTTACCCGTGGATGCCAACCCTCCAGTGGTGGAAAAAGCGGATGCCGATTCGTTTCCGATCGTGTTTCTTTCGATGGAGAGCGATCAGCTTTCGATTTTGGAAGTGAGCAATCTTGCAGACCGCGTGGTGCGTGAGCGCATGGAAACGATCCCCGGAGTTTCTTCGGTCAGGATTTTTGGTGAAAAACGCTATTCGATGCGCTTGTGGATGGACCCGCAAAAAATGGCGATGCATCAGGTCACAGCTGAGGATGTGCAGATCGCCCTACAGCAGCAAAACGTCGATCTGCCGAGTGGTCGCATCGAGGGTGCTACCACCGAACTGGGCCTTCGCACCTTGGGTCGATTGAATCAACCGGAGGAGTTTGAAAAAATGATCATCCACGAGAATCAAGGACGACAAATTCTCTTTCGCGACATCGGTTATGCAGAGCTCGGCCCCGAAGTGTTGCGCACAGGACTGAAGGAAAATGGGCAACAAAAAATCGGCGTTGCGTTGATCCCACAGCCGAACACCAATGCCATCGCCATCGCTGATGAATTTTACAAACGCATGGTGCAGGTGAAAAAAGAACTGCCCGATAGCGTCAAGTTAGAGATCGGCTATGACTTCACCCGCTTCGTGCGCAATAGCGTGACCGAGGTGCAGGAAACCTTAGTGATCGCATTCGTGCTGGTGGCCTTGATCATTTTCGTTTTCCTCCGTGATTGGCGCTCGACGATCATTCCCGTGATTGCCATTCCGGTGAGCATTATCTCCGGATTTTTCATTATGTACATCGCCGGCTTTTCGATCAACGTGCTGACTCTGGTGGCGATCGTGCTCTCGATTGGACTGGTCTGCGATGATGCCATTGTGGTGCTCGAAAATATCTACTCAAAGATCGAAGCGGGGATGTCTCCGTTAGAAGCTGCTCTCAAGGGATCGCGCGAAATTTACTTCGCCGTGATCTCGACGACCGTGGCCTTGGCTGCAGTTTTTGCGCCGCTGATTTTCCTATCGGGATTGACGGGTAGGTTGTTCCGTGAGTTTGGCATCACTCTCGCGGGATGCGTGTTGGTTTCCGCCTTCGTTGCCTTGTCACTCTCGCCGATGATGTGTCGGTTCATTCTGAAAAAACATGGTGCACGCCCGAATTGGTTGTATCGAGTGACCGAGCCCTTTTTCCGCGGCATGACGTCGGGCTATCGGAAATTGCTTGTGCCCTTTTTGCGTTGGCGCTGGATTGCTTTTCCGATTCTGTTAGGCAGTGCGGCATTGATTTATCAAATGATGAAGGTTTTGCCGCGCGAGTTGGCGCCTTTGGAAGATCGAGAAAACATTCGCATCAACGTCACCGCGCCAGAGGGTTCGACGATGGAATACACCGAGAGCTGGATGGATAAAATCGCCATCTATGCGCAGGACCAAGTGCCTGAGGCGCGTCGCTCGTTCAGCATTTTGGGTGGCGGCATGGGCCGCACCGATGCGAATACGGCGATTCAGAATTTATACTTATCGCCACCGAATGAACGCGACAAAACGCAGGCGCAAATCACCGAGCAACTGATGCGTGACCTCAGTCAATTCACGGGCGTGCGAGCCTTTCCGACACAGCCGCCGACCATTGGCGACCGCCGTGCGGGACAACCTCTCTCGTATGTCTTGCAAGCACCAAACTTCGAAGCAATGGTCGAGGTGTTGCCGAAATTTCTTGCCGAAGCGAATCAGAGCGCGATCGTGCGACAAGTGGATGCCGATCTCAAAGTGAATCGGCCCGAGGGCGTCGTGCGGATCAATCGCGAGCGCGCCGTAGCACTTGGTTTGAATGTGCAAGAAATCGCGCGAACCATTGAATATGCCTACTCAGGCCGACGATTCGGATACTTCCTGAAAGACGGCAAACAGTATCAAGTCATCGCGCAAATGCAGCGAGAGGATCGCAATGAGCCGAGCGATTTGAAAAACCTCTATGCGCGCAACAAAGAAGGTCAGATGATCTCGCTCGACAACGTCGTGAGCTATGAAGAATCGGCAAGTCCCGCGGCGATCTATCGTTTCAATCGATCAGTCTCCGCGACCATCCAAGGCACACCAGCACCAGGCTACACCTTGGGTGATGGCATCACGGAAATGGATCGCATTGCCGCCAAGGTATTGCCCGAAAACTTCCGCACGACATTGTCTGGGCAATCGCGCGACTTTGTCGATAGTTCGTCTTCGCTGCTGTTCGCATTTCTCCTCGCACTGCTGATCATCTACCTTGTGCTTGCTGCACAGTTCGAGAGTTTTCGTGATCCATTCATCATCATCTTGACCGTGCCGCTGTCACTGGCTGGCGCGCTTTATTCGCTGCATGTGACTGGGCAAACACTCAATGTTTTCAGTCAAATCGGCATTATTATGCTCATCGGGATCGTGACGAAAAATGGCATTCTGATTGTCGAGTTTGCCAACCAGCAACGCGAGGCAGGCATGGCGAAAATCGAAGCGGTGTTAGAGGCGGCGATCAGTCGTTTCCGTCCGATCTTGATGACCAGTCTCTCGACGATTTTCGGCATCTTGCCGATCGCCTTGTCGTTGGGGGCGGCAGGGAGTTCACGAAAATCGTTAGGCATAGCCGTAGTCGGCGGATTGATCGTAGCCGGCTTTCTAACCTTATTTGTGGTGCCCGCCGTTTATGCGATCTTTTCGAAAAAACATCGCGAGGTTGTGGACGAAGAACTCATTGAGGTCTAATCGCTCGCGCATAATTTCGCGCAACTTGCAAGAAGCTGCGTGCCAGATCGTTCGGATGCTCACCATACCACATGCCAATCGCCAGAGGCGGTACAATGCTGGCGGGGAATTCGATCCAGTCGAGTTGGCGCACCTGCTTTTGATCCATTGCAGGAGCGAGGTGAATGCCATAACCTAGACCTAACGC
>CANHKJ010000238.1 GCA_947460915.1 Verrucomicrobiia bacterium | reverse complement strand
TGTATTGCGAAACCACAAAGTCGGCAACACATGAATCGGCGCAGCATCTGGTCCGTGATTGGTGATGGTCAATTTCCACAACAAATCTTCAGGACTGCGTTTTGCTACCTCTTGTAGGACATCAAAGTAGCGGCCTTCGGCAAATACGCCCATGTCAGCAATTTCGAGCTCTGGACCTTCGCGCCCCAGCTTTTGATTTTCCTGAATGATTGCCGCATACGGATAAGCAGTTTGTGGGTACTTGTAGAGTGCTTTGGTGTAGGAATGCGTCGGCGTGGCATCGAGGTAGTAGTAACACTCCTTCACGTCTTCGCCGTGATTGCCCTCATTGCCGCCTAAGCCAAAGAGCCGTTCTTTGAGAATGCTGTCTTTGCCGTTCCACAGGGCAGGAGCAAAACAAAGCTGTCCTTTGCGATTGCTCCAACCTTGCAATCCATCATCACCCCAACGATAAGCGCGCAACCGTGCGTGATCGTGCGGCAAGGTGACCCAACTATTTCCATGATCCGAGTCATCCTCGCGCACCGTTCCCCACTGCCGCTCACTGAGATACGATCCCCAGCGCTTCCAGTTCTTGGTGCGCGCGCGATCTTCTTGGAGTCTCTGCTGTTCCCTCGTCATCTGCCCAAGGGTAAGCAGAAAGCGTGCAGATTTGTCCAGAAGCGACGAAAAAAATTGCGTCACGTGCGAGAATCGCAACTACCAAAATCGGTAGATGGCAAAATGCCATTCAGCGCCCTGATCTGCTTCGCTAGGGCCGCTGAGTGGCAGCGCACATTCCACTCGTGCCGCATAGTCGGAGTCCCAATTCAGCCGCGCACCTGCACCGATGCTTTGCAGGGCATCGGCACTTTCGCTGTGATTGCGCAACCAAGCTGCGTCGATGAAGCCATAGGGCTGCCACGTGCAGGATTTCCCCACTTTTTGTTGGCGCAATCGCCATTCAGCACTCAAAAAAATCGCATTATCAAAAAACAACTGTCCTTCATCAAATCCTCGCAGCATGGACTGACCAGCTGCCGAAAATTGATCGGATGCAAGCAAACTTTGATTGGCCCATTGGACTTCTGCCCGCAACGCCAGCGCACCCCACTTCTTCAGTGGCACCATTCTTTTGGCATGAACAGAAGCAATCCAATAATCCGCATCATCTCCTCCCAATGATTGGTAAATTTCGTCATCACTCGAGAACATTCCACTCCCCGGATTCCACACAAGCTCGGCATCGATCTCCGTTATGCCCCAGCGGTCACTGATTCTCGTCAGCCAATGATTTTCCCACGTGAAAATTTCCAAATCGACCGTATCCGCGCCTCGCTCATAGCTGTTCGTTCGCCATGAAAATCCTGTGCGCCAGTGATGTTCGATCGTACGCCAATCAGGCAAGGGCATTTCTAACATACCACTCATTCGCAAGAACCGCCCGTTGTTTTCGATCAAGCTCGTCATTTCCTGCGTGCTAGATTCCGTGTAGCCTAACGAAAATTGCAGGGTTCGATTTTCGGGCAATGGAATTTCGTATCCGACAGAACCGGCACGCAGCGCCTCGGCATCGTGCGAACTGAGCAGCAACCAGTTCAATCGATGATCGCGCTTGCCGACGTTGCCAAATTTTCCACCGACAAAAATTCGTTCATTTCCCAAGGCCTGGCTCGCATAGTTATCGATGCCACTAAATACATTCCATGGACGTTTTTCCTGCACGCGGAGCAGCAGTCGTGCCTCATCGGGATGAGTTGCATGCTCCTGCCACAATGCTGTGATTTTGCGGAACGGATTGCGATTGAGAGTCGCGAGATTGTTGCGCAGATCTTGCCTCGAAAGTGGTTGATGCAACGAGGATTGCATGGTCTCTGCCATGAATTTTCCGCCAAATCGAGGAGTCCCTGTGATGCCGATCTCGGTCAATACCGGAACGCCAACCCGCATGGCTATGATGCCTGAAGTGATTTCTTGAGGTGGAAATGTTGCCAAGACCACACGCTGAGGATTCGGATCCATCACTGTCTCTACCTTACGCGCCATGGCTTGCAGGGAATCTAACGAAATTGGCTGACCGATGTATGAGGCTAACAGATTTTTCAATGTCGCGACCTCACTTTCACTCATGTCCACGCCATTGATTCCTGATATTTTCTTGCTTTGCAGCGATATTGCGTTGCCCGCTGTCGGTGCAATGGCCAATCCTTTTAAGGAAGGAATGAGAACTTCTGACGAGGTGGCTTTGACTTCGTCGGCTTTGCGAATCGGTAGAGAATACGCAGCATCTTCTGGCACATCGACAGTCGATTGCCGGTTTTGCGCGTAGGCGAATCCAGTGAGGAAAATGAGTAGCGTGAGATTTTTCATAGTGACAAAAAACGAGAAGGCTGCCGTGTAAACGACAACCTTCTGTTGGGATCAGATATGCAATTAGCGCAGAAACACCCGACCATTTGCCTTAACGGCAGTTGGCTGGGACGCAATGCGGCACATGTTCGTTACAGCAGGTTTTTCTCCTGCCTTGTTCACAACCGCTTGCTTGTCGACGGCTTGATCAGCCACCTCTTCTGTGTTATTCGCAGCATTTTCTAACGGAGCACCGCCATTAGCGCTCATGTAGAAAATTTCTGGATTCTCATCACCACGTTTGACCCAATCAACGGACCAATCGATGGTGATTACCTCTTCTTCAAGGTCTGAGTCTGTGGTCTCTTTTTCATCGACTACGACTTCTTCATCTTCGATGATTTCGCCGTCTTCGATTACTTCAGTTTCCACAATCTCGCCATCTTCAACATCGTTGATCACGATTCCCGTGTCTACGAAGCCTTCGCAAATCGCGATCTCAGGCTCTGTCTGCTCTTCGGCCAAGGCCATAGGAGCAATCAGAAGCGCTGCGCTGCTGAGGATGGTTTTGATATACCATGGTGTTTTGGTTTTCATATGTTGTTACTGGAACATCGTTCCACAGACCATTTCGTCATCCGAGTCTTCTTGGATCACAGTGTGGCAAAAAAATTTAATCATTTTTTTTGCGGACGATCAAGAATGATGTTCGAGGCCGCAGGTACACTTGGATTTTCCACCGGATCTTGCGTGATGAGAAAGCGGTCAGGAATCAGGCCAGTGGAGCCGAGTTGGAAGTCGAACGTTTCTGATTGCCCAATGTCACTAGGTAAAGTTCCGACGAGAACAGGCTCTTGTGTCTGGTCATTCTTCACCCATAAATAGTAAGCCTGACCGTCTGCGGGAGACAATAAATTGCTCACGATCAATTTACCGACATCTCGGGCTGGGTCGTAGACGGGAACAGCACTTGGCAGATTGATCGCTGGATTTTCTGCATCGGGAAGGATGGCAAGGGGAGGAGCAACATCATCTCGCATCGCTGAAGCAAGGGGGATTTTGCTCGGCGATAGTAACGCGCCAAGCAATGGCTCATCAATCGTTACCGTCGCAGGATCAGCATCGGGGTGAGTCAGTTTCATGATGATCGGCCACGATACCCCATCGTTGGCAACAAGGCGCTCAGCATCGCGTTTTGCTAGAACCGTGACTTTTTCGCGCAAGGTTTCAATCTCTTGAATCAAGCTACGCTGCTGGGCGCGCATGGATTCTTGCAGCGCTTGTTCGGCGCGGACGCGTTCATTTGCTTGAGCAATTTCTTCTTGCGCTGCATGTGATTTTTCTTCGATAGGCAAAGGTGCTTGTGCTTTCTCGGTGATCACCGGTTTGGGTAAGCTGGGTGCTGGATCATGCACAATGAGGACATCACGGCGTGAATCAACCAGGAATAATCCAGCACAAAGCATAGCCGCAGCAGCCCAGCCAGTCCACGCCAGCAGTCTCATGCGTCGCAGCGAACGCACGGGGGCATCGATGCGCCATCGAATGGCATCGTGCATGGCGGCAGAGGGAGCTATGGGATTGCTGCCATCGACCGCGATCACGGCAGAAATCGCATCGATCCAGTGTTGCTGTTCGCGTTCGGCTGCGGTGGGGCAGATGGATGGGTCCTCCATGCCAAAGGCAGCATCCACCGCAGAAAATGACTTGGATGAAGAATGCTCGTCAGAGTTCATGATCAGACAAAAAGTGTTTGAGTTTTTCGAGAGCGCGACGCAACCGGTTTTTCACGGTGCCCAGCGGGGTTTGCAAATGGCCGGATATCTCTGAGTGAGTGTATTCGAGAAACACGGCGAGTTCGAGACAACGCCGTTCGTCGGGCGGCAATTGTTTCATGGCATTACGTACGGCAAAAAAAGTATCTTGGGAGAGAATGAGCGGATCACAGGGAAGATCCGCAGCGGGAGACGTTTCGAAGGAACATTGCATGCTACGATCTCGCTTCTGCCGACTATGATGGCGGATGCGATCGATGCACAAACTGCGCATAATGGCAAAGCACCAGACAAATGCTTGGGATCGCTCGGGATCATAGGATGCCGCGCGGTGCCAGATTTTCACGAAGGCATCCTGCACCACTTCCTCGGCCTCTTGGCGTTGACCAAGCATCCGCATCGCAATGCCCAGCAAGGTTGGAGCCCAGAGATTGTATAGCGTATCAAAGGCAAAACGATCTTGCTGTCCCACCTGAAAAAGCAGACGCGCTACGTGATCCTCGCCCTGGGAAGAAGGCGAGGCATCAGGTTCTGGCAAAGCGTGCAACTGCGGGCGCATAACATCAAAGCTGGCAAGACAAGACTGGTGGAGCGCCACGAAAATGCCACCCCAAAAATCCTTTCGACAAAGCACCGCATCTTGGATCAGGAAATCGGAAAATAATTCCCTCAGAGCTCATTGCCATCACATCCGAGCAAAATCCACCCGCCAGAGCCCTCGCTGCTGCGCGCCA
>CANHKJ010000237.1 GCA_947460915.1 Verrucomicrobiia bacterium | reverse complement strand
GACGCCCGCATCGTCCACGAATCCACAGAAGGAGTCGTCGCCAAGGATAAAAGCGCCACCTTCACGGTAAAGCTCGCATGGCAAGGTGACAAGAAGACCATTCTCAGCGAAAAACGCATCTACAGCATCTCAGATCTCGATGACTCGACTCGAGCCTTTGACATTACCTCCATCCTTACCGCTGCGTCTGGCGATGTGCTCTTCGGCGATACCAAAGAGGGTTTCTGTGCTTTCCGTGTCGATCGCAGTCTGCGCTTAGTCGGTCCCGCGGATAAAAAACTCGCCAAAGAATGGCAAGATCTTGGCATTGAGGCTTCCGGTGGGATTCTCGACAACCATTGTCGCAAAAATGCCGAGTGCTGGGGCAAAAAATCCGCTTGGGTCACCTTCTTCGGACCCGATGACCAAGGAAAACCTGCCGTCATCACCATGTTTGAGCATCCCAGCAACTTCCGCCATGAGACTTGGTGGCACGCTCGCGACTACGGTCTTCTCGCGGCCAATCCTTTTGGCATCCATGATTTCGAGGGCAAAAAGGACAAAACCCTCGGCAATCACACCCTGAAAAATGGCGAACTCATGACCTTCCGCTACCGTCTTGTCCTGCACCGCGGTGAACTCGATGAGAAAAAAATCGAGTCATGGTGGAAAGCTTACGCCCAGTGAGCTCGTATCATAAAATGCATAGCGAAGAAACAACCATAATTCTTCGCCAAAAATCTGTATCATTAGTCGAATCCGTCGTTAAAATCCATCCATTTCACGCAGCGTTTTGATCCATCATCTCCGCCGCAATCAAACTCTCCAACCATCCCACCAACCCACATGAACCGTCGTCAAATTCTTCAAGCATCTGCCTTCGCTGGCACATGGTCGCTCCTTTCTCCACTTGCTCGTGCCCTCGGAGCCACTTATGTCGTGCGTGGTGCCGTGATCGGCTTCAATGGCCGTGGTAACGGTCACATCGATGACCTGTTGCGCGTGAAAGGTTGCCGAATCGTCGCGCTCTGCGATTGCGATTCTACTGTTCTCGCAAAAGGCAAAGAGCGCTTGGAAAAGAAGGGGGTCAAGGTCGATACCTATACCGACTACCGCAAGCTTTGCGAGTCCAAGGACATTGATGCCGTAAGCATCGCCACGCCAAACCACACCCACGTTCTCATCGCGCTCACCGCAGCTGCCAACGGCAAGCATGTTTACGTCGAGAAACCTGTTTCCCACAATGTTTGGGAAGGTCGCCAACTCGCACTTGGTGCCGAAAAACACAAAGTCATCATCCAGCACGGCTTCCAGCGCCGTTCCGAGACCTCATGGGCGGAGGCATTTGAATGGCTCAAGGAGGGGAAACTCGGCAAGCTCGAAGTCGCACGCGGTTTCTGCTACAAGCCTCGCCCTTCGATTGGCAAAGCTGATAAACCTCT
Organism: Verrucomicrobiia bacterium; assembly: GCA_947460915.1. Taxonomy (GTDB): domain Bacteria; phylum Verrucomicrobiota; class Verrucomicrobiia; order Verrucomicrobiales; family Akkermansiaceae; genus UBA956. Next base: position 3,424 of record CANHKJ010000237.1, on the reverse strand, counting down.
CCATGACCCCGATACCGTTGAGATGGATCTCTGGTATGGACCGCGCGATAAAAATCCGATCATGCGCAAGAAATTGCACTACGATTGGCATTGGCAAGCCGCTTATGGCAATGGCGACCTCGGCAACCAAGGTCCGCACCAGCTCGACGTCTGCCGCTGGGCTCTGGGCGATCCGCATTTGCCCGAAAAAGTCGTATCGATCGGCGGACGCGTCGGCTACGACGACGATGGCGATACCGCGAACACTCAGCTTCTTTGGCTTGAGCACAAAGACAAAGCCCCGATCCTTTTTGAAGTCCGCGGCCTGCCGCGCGAGAATATGGATTACGGCAAGGGCATGGATAAATACCTCGGCCAAGACATCGGCAACATCATTCAATACGAAGGTGGCTACCTCGCGGGCGGTCACAACCAGAACTGCCACATTCACGACAAAGATGGCAAAATCATCAAGTCGTTCAAAGGCGCACGCGGCCACCACCAAAACTGGATCGATTCGATCAAGTCCGGAAAAATCGATCCGATCCGCGGAGCCGAGAGCGCTCACTACTCATCCGCACTCGCTCATCTCGGCGGCATTTCCTTATCGCTTGGTAAATTGCAACCACTCGATGAATGGGTTGCCACGAGCAAAAACGCCATGCTCAATGAATCCACTGAGCGCATGATGAAGCATCTCGATGCTAACAAAGTCGATCTCAAAGGCTCGCCGCTCACCATCGGTGTTGCTCTCGACTTCGATCCCAAAGCCGAGCAATTCACCGGCCAACTCGCCCAACAAGCCAACACTTTCCTCAAAGGCGAATATCGCAAGGGCTTCGAGTTGCCAGCCTAGTGTGATCGGCTCGGTTCATGCGTCACATCGGGTTGAAGGTCCGCGCTACCATTTACCTTCGGCAATTATCGAATGGCGTAGTATTTCTTTGACGTGGCTGTATTTCGTGACAGTCTTCGCCAATGAAATTGACTACGTTTTTGCTGGTATTGCTGTGGGGAGGATGGGGCGCTGCTGAACCTGTCGATTTGGTGGCAAAGGGCGGTGAGGCATTTCATGTCTGGGGCTGTGCTGAGTGTCATGCAGTGGCAAAAGGCGATGACTCGATCAAGTCGGGCCCATCGCTCTACAATCTCTTTATTACCGAGCCTCGCCAGCGCGAGGTCGCGGATGCTGAGGGGCACAAACGTGCGATTAAGGCTGATCGCGCCTATTTCATGAACTCAGTGCGCAACCCTGGCGATGATTTGGCCGTGGCGGAAGTTGGCGCAACCAAGGGCACGGCCTATCCGCCGATCATGCCCAAGTATGTGCCTGAAATCGTCTCCGATGCGGCACTCGAAACAATCTGGCATTACCTTCGCCACCAAGCAGAAGAAGGCAAAAATGGTCCAGCCAAGGTGATGGGGGAAATGCCTGTGGATAAAAAGGGGCAGCCGTGGGAAAATCCAGCGGAAATCCTCGTCGATGAACGCGTGAAAGTGCTGCGCGCGCCCTTGATGCAATCGAGTGGTCGGGCGATTCATGTCGGCCTGCCGAGTGGCATGAGCTACAGTTTCGATCCGCGCTTCCTCTCGGTGCGCAGTGTGTGGAGTGGCGGATTTTTGAATTTATCCAAAGAGCAACAAGGTCGTAGCACGCCGGGCTCTGATCGCGGGCACGGAGCGCAACAGTTGCTCGATGGTAAGCCTTTGCTGAGTCCGCTCACGCCAACAGGGCAGGTCGTCGATTTTGAGTTCAAGGAGCCCGACGTCAATGATGACGAGGCTGCGATCCGACATTTGGAAAAAGGTGGTGATTTCCTCAAGGAACTGGCGAGCTGGGATGCAGCATTTCTCGGCTACGCGCATCGCGGCAAAGAGGCTCCGCAGTTTCATTTCCGCGTCGGCAAAAATCAAATGGCGCAGAGCGTTTCGTTCAGCGCGGAAGGGGACCTCGTTGTGGAAATCAGCGGCACATTTGCAACCGAGCAGGCATTTCAAGTGCGCACCTTGACCACGGGGCAATGGCAAGCGGAGTCCGGCAAGCTCGATGGCCAGCGTTGGGTCATCCCCGCAGGAGAGAAGGCAACGCATCGGCTGCGCGTGAGCAAGATGAATGCTCTTGCAGCACGGCAAGTGTTGCCGAAAAAAGAATCTTTGGCCGCTCAACCTTTGGTCAAAAATCCTGCCCAGGCCGACTTGCCAGCGGGCTACAGCATCGAGGATTGGCAGGCTCCCTTGGATGGCTTCGGACGCAAAATTCTGTTTGAACCAACAGCCATCGCGGTCGCGAAAAATGGAACAGTAGTCGTCGGCACACGCACCGCTGGGATCTGGCGTTTGAAGGACAAGCAATGGCAGATTTTTGCCGAGGGCACCTATGAATGTCTCGGGATCGTCATTGAGGACGATGCGGGTGATACGATCGTGATCACTCAAAAACCTGAGCTCACGCGCATTCGCGACATCGATGCTGATGGTCTCGCTGATCGCTACGAGACGCTCTGTGACGACTTTGGTTTTCACGGAAATTATCACGAATACAACCACGGCCCCGCGCGCGATGCGGCGGGGAATTATTACTTTGCGCTGAATTTATCGCACAACAATAACGAGCGCGCTTCGTATAAGGCGGGCGGCAATTTCATGGGCAGCATGGGTGGATTCCGCGGATGGGCCTGTCGCGTGACTCCAGCGGGTGTGTTTGAACCCTATGCTAATGGTCTGCGCAGCCCTGCTGGCATCGGCATGTCGCCCGATGGACGCTTGCTCGCCATCGATAACCAAGGCGAATATTATGGATCATCCAAGATGTCATTCCTGAAACAGGGCGCCTTTTACGGGCATCCCTCAGGTCTCGTTACGCTACCGGGCATGAAGCCCTCTTCTCCCGAAATCGCCTTCGACTTATGGAAGGATAAAACCATTGCCTGTGCGCTGTGGTTTCCTCATGGCCGCTGGGCGAACTCGCCCGGGAATCCGGCATGGGATCTAACAGATGGAAAATTTGGTCCTTTCGCCGAGCAAATGTTCGTCGGCGATCAAACATTGTCCACTCTGATGCGCGTGCAGTTTGAAAAAGTTGGCGATGTCGATCAAGGCACGATGGTGATGTTTGCCCGTCAATTGGCGTCTGGTGTGATGCGCCCGACTTTTCTGCCTGATGGCTCGTTGCTCTTAGGTCAAACGGGTCGCGGATGGCAATCCAAGGGCGGTAGTCAGGCGAGTCTTCAACACGTCGTGTGGGATGGGAAAACTGTGCCTGCGGACATTCGCTCGATCAAAACGGAGGCCGATGGTTTTCTTCTGAACTTTACGGTGCCGCTGAAAGAATCTGTGAGCCAAGAGGACTTGCTCGCGGCACTGGCCATTGAATCGTGGACCTACACGGATTCGGTGAAATACGGTTCGGCAGAAAATGACAAACGCAAGCATAGCGTTGCGAAAG
>CANHKJ010000236.1 GCA_947460915.1 Verrucomicrobiia bacterium | reverse complement strand
TGGGTGACGATGATGAATTGGCTGTTGTCGATGAAACGGTCGAGCACTTTGACGAAGCGATTGATGTTGGATTCATCAAGGGGCGCATCCAGCTCATCAAGCACGCAGAACGGACTCGGCTTGATCATGTAGATCGAGAACAACAAAGCCACCGCAGTCATCGATCGCTCACCACCAGAAAGCAGTGTGATCGATTGCAATTTCTTGCCTGGCGGTTTGGCGATGACCTCGATGCCACTTTCTAACGGATCATTTTCATCCACCAGCATCAAGTCCGCTTTTCCGGTTTCACCGAAGAGCTCCTTGAACATCTCTTTGAAATTCTCACGCACCTTCGCAAAGGTCTCGCTGAAGCGGCGCTGGGTTTCCTCATTGATGCGCTCGATGATGCTCAGCAATTCGGTTTTCGCGTTTGCCAAGTCATCGTGCTCGGAGCGCATGAAGTTGAAACGCTCTTCGAGCTCTTCAAACTCCTCGATGGCATCAAGATTGACTGGCCCCATGGAATCGAGTCTGCGCTTGAGATCCATGACGATGCTCTCGACGAATTCCCAATCAGGCTCGCCTTCGCAATCACCTGGGATCACTGCATTCTGTGAGACAATCGCACGATCGCTCGCGGCTTCATTATAGACCACAACGTCTGGTTCGTCTTCGCTGTCCTCGGCATCATTGGCGATGCGACGTGCACCATCTTTCTGCTGAGCTTTTTGGGAGGCGATGCATTGCAATAAGGCGTGAGCATCGGGTTCAAAGGCAGAAAGCTCCACTTGGTGGCGTTCATGCACCGTTTGCACCAAGCTTTCGAGCCGGAGTTCGATCTTGGTGGCAGCGACTTCTTCACGTCCGCGTTGCTCGGCGAAGCGAGCATGCTGACGGCGGATTTCTGAAAGTTGGGATTCCGCCTCATCGATGCGGTGCATGATTTCCTCGCGTCCCGCGCTGCGTTTTTCTAACTCTTCGGCTAGGTCTTCTGCCTCCGCTGTGTGAGTCTCGATCTCTTCAGCGAGGCGGGCATTTTCTCCGTCAGCGGCATCGATGCGTTGCGTAAATTGTTCAATTTCCGCTTCGCGACGCATCGATAGCTCACGCAACTCTAACAAACGAAGTTCCATCGGACGCTGCTGCTCCTCCGCGGCCTGCTTGGCACGACGATCCACCGCGAGTGTGGTTTTCATTTCGTTCAGCATCGTCGCGAGCTCTGATTCATCGCGCAAGGAGGAGTCCAACTCCATTTGCAGACGTCGCTGATCGGTATCGATGGCTTCGAGGCGAATCCGCGCACCGTGCAATTCTTCTTCGAGTCCCGTGCGACTATCGGCCGCAATTTGCTCGCGTTTTTCCAGCTCGCCACGCTCCCAAATGACGTTTTGCAATTTCGTTTCGAACGATTCCACCTCGCGCTTGGCGAGTGACAACTGACCTTGCAGCGTGGAAATTTCGACCTTCTGGCGTTGCAGTCGCTCACGAGCCACCTCGACGGCTTCACGGGCTTTTTCCAATGACTGCTCCAGCTCGACGAGCTTGGCTTGAAAGGCTTCATCTTCCGCGCGGAGACGATCTACTTCCACGGTCAGATCGCGCACTTCGTTTTGGCGTTCGAGCACGGAATTGCTCCCCTCACCTGCGGCGCCACCAGTGATGGTGCCCTCAGCTTTGACGATTTCACCTTGCAAGGTAACGAATGTTGTTGCGGGCAAAATCTGGCGAAGCTTGATTGCGGCATTGAGGTCTGGCGCGATCATTACATTGTCGAGCAGCTTTTCCATCACAGCGGAAACACGACGATCCGACTTAACGCGATCCAAGGCCCACGCGATGCCACCTTCGGGCACGGCTTCCATTTGCGTGCCGGAGGGGGCGCCAATGAAAGTCTCCGGAATGACTGCTGCTTTGCCCAATTTCTGCTCGGTGAGTCGATCAACAATCGCGGTGGCGAGAGTTTCATTTTCTACCAAAACGGCCTGCACGTGAGAGCCAAGTGCTGCTTCAATGGCACGAGCACATGAGCTATCGGCCTCAATGAACGAGGCCAAAACGCCGTGAATGCCTGCGCCGAATTGCGCTGTGTCACCAAGACCCGCGAGAACTTGGCGGGTGCCTTTTTCGTAGCCTTCGCCGCTTTTCACCAACTGGCTCACGACCTCCAATCGCGAGGAGCGCTGGGCGAAAAGTTTGTGCGTTTCGGCAGCCGTGATGCGCGTGGAGTCGAGGTCGCCGCGCAGATGTTGGAATTGGCGTTCGGCGCTTTGGAATTCTTCTTCGCGATTTTGCAACGAGCCCGCATGCTGGTCTAGGTCCAGAATGACTCGGCTTTCCTCGCTGCGCAACTCTTCGAGCGTCAGGCGCAGACGCTGTTCTTCATCAGAAAGCTGGCGTGCTCGGTCGCGATTGCCTTCCATTTGGGCAACCGAACTCTCGATCTTGGCTTGCGATGCGGCGATGATCGTTTGTGATTTGTTCGCCTCCATGCGGCTGTCGCGCAAAGCCGATTCGATGCCTTCGCGGCGTGACTTTGCCGACATCGTACGCTCCTCGTGCTGCTCCACTTCCATCTCACGCTCGATGATGCGTTTGGTGAGACTTTCCAGCTCAGCGTGGCAATTTTTGAAATCAAATTCTTGCTGCGTCAGCTTTTGGCGGGTGTCCTCAACGTCTTCGCGATTCTGGCGAATGCGGCTTTCCAGCTCACTGCGACGTTCGGCATTGAAGGCGACACGGCCTTGTGCCGAGCTGAGTTGGTTGCGATGCTCGTTGAGCTTTTGACGCAGTTCCGAGAGTTGAGCCTCGAAGCTCCGGGCCACCGCACGAGCCTCGGCGACGAGTTCCTCCTTGGCGGGCATTTGTTGCTCGATCTCGGTTTCCTTGACGTCGAGAGATTTGATCGAGGTCTTGAGTTCACCGAGTTCCGCGGAGAGTTCGAGAAATTTTTTGTGGCTCAGATGAGTGTCGAGCACTTTGACATCGATCGCAAGCGCCTGGTAGCGGCGCGCCTTGGCGACCTGGCGACGGAGCGAATTCATGCGTCGCTCTTGCTCAGCCAATACATCGCTCACGCGCAACAAATTCGCTTCGGTATATTCCAGCTTGCGCAGTGCTTCGCGTTTTTCACGCTTATACTTGGTGATCCCGGCCGCTTCTTCGAATACCGCACGCCGTTCTTCGGGCTTGGACGAGAGAATCTGATCGATTTGCCCCTGCGCCATGATCGAATAAGCTGTGCGGCCAATGCCCGTGTCCATAAACAAGTCATGGATGTCCTTCAATCGGCAAAGCGTGTTGTTGATGCGATACTCAGATTTGCCATCGCGATAGACCCGACGTGTGATCGATACCTCGTTGTAATCAACTTTCAGCGACGCTTCGCAATCGGCCATCGTCAGGGTGACCTCTGCCATCCCTTGCGCCTTGCGCTTTTCGGTGCCATTGAAAATGACGTCCGCCATCTCACCGCCGCGCAGCGCCTTGGCTGAGGTCTCGCCGAGCACCCAACGAATCGCATCCACCACGTTGGATTTTCCACAACCATTCGGCCCGACGATCCCGGTCACGCCGGTCGCGAATTCGAAAACAGTCTTATCGGCGAAAGACTTAAAGCCGTGAATTTCGAGAGATTTGAGATACATAAAAAATGGGGACGAAAACGAGTTGTCGCACGAGCACTCGCGCGAAGCACATCTTAACGAACCATGGGAAAAAATCAATCGAACAAACGCAAACTACACTACATGTGCTGTATTTATCCTTTAAATAACACTACCTGTTGAGCTTTGTGAAAATTAAGAAATTCAAACGAAAATGCAAAACGGATGTTTGATTAACAGGAAAAACCATCATTCACCAGCTCCACCCTGATTGACAAATTTATCGGTCTGCGGGCAACTAACGAGGAACGAGAACTGGGGCTCAACTTCAAGGAATACGCGGAAAGGCCTAGCCTTATAGAACCTGAGAGGAAGGATGGGCGCTACTACTTGGATTTTTTGGGCCATCGATAAACGATTACGCTGGATTTTTTTTGCACTGAACCTTTTTACAGGCTTACCCAGTGTGATAAAAAGCAACCCCAATTTCTGAAAAAAGACTTGCGCAATTGCGTCGCAGCGACTACCCCCATCGCCGATGACTACCGCTAATTCTTCTCTCGAAACCTCCCTGATCCTCTTCAAACCGGACGCTGTGGAGAAAAATCTCGTTGGCACCGTGCTCGCTCGTTTCCAGGCCGAGGGCTTCCGGATTCGTGGCATCAAGATGATGCAGCTCGATCACGCCATCCTTGCTGATCACTACGCACACATCTGCGACAAGCCATTTTTCCCTGATATCGTCAAATTCATGAGCAAAACTCCCGTTGTGGCTCTTGCTCTGGAAGGCGAAAACGCGATCGCCCGCGTTCGCGATTTGCTTGGTCCAACTGATTCGAAAGAGGCAGCTCCAGGCACCATCCGCGGTGACCTCGGCGAGGACAAAATGGTCAACGTTTGCCACGCCTCCGATTCCACCGAGGCCGCAGCCGCCGAGCTCAAGCGCTTCTTCAAAGACGGCGAAGTTTTCGCATAAATCGACGAAAAGCTTCTGCTAACAAAACACCCTGCCTCGTCATTGAGTCAGGGTGTTTTTTTGTGCTTCATAAGGGTCATGCGATTAGAATCAACTGAAAAAGTCAAATTGAAAATTGCAACATCGACGCCAAATGAGTAGTTAAACCCGAAAACCGAAGTTAGAAAAAGCATCGTTTGGCTACAGGTCATATGGTAGAAGGGTTGTGTCGAATAACCGCACACCAATTTCCTTCACCAAACGATGCGCACATTTTGTAATCCTGTTTTTCCCGCACGGCAAGTCAATCTTG